>JAFVUT010000030.1 GCA_017502545.1 Ruminiclostridium sp. | reverse complement strand
TTGGGCATAGCGCCGGGGGAGGTACACCTTGCATGACCCCGGTTTTGTGGTATACTCAGGGTGAGATGGGGTACGCCTCCCCTGTGTGGGGTGGGGGCTGCGGCGAAGCCGAAGTCGGAGGGGTGCGGGATCAAAAGGTATGCTGTCGTACCGGTACGAAAATTCCACTGCCAGGATAGCACCCCTCAGTCAGCCTGCGGCTGCCAGCTCCCCTATCAAGGGGAGCCTCTGGATTTTCTAACGGCAGGGAACCTTTTCCGTCTCCCCTCCGTCTAACCTGGTGTAAAGGAGGTCTTCCCATGAAAAAACTGCTTTTACTCCTGTTCACGCTCCTCTGTCTCTCTGCCTGCGGCCGGCAGACCACCACCTGGGACACCATCCCCCAGGTGGAAGTGGACGGCACCTCTTTCCTGGTCTCCTCCTATCTGTGGGGAGAAAACCAGCTCCCCGAGGGCTTCACTTCGGCGGGGACTTTGCCCGACGGGGAGTTCGCCGGGTGTGAATACTACACCGACCCCAACAACCCCCTGTGGGTCTATGTGAAGCACGACGACCACTACCAGCGGTACGTGGACCAGGCCATCCGGGGGAAGGACTACATCTGTTACAACGACCAACTCTACATCTCCCTGTGGAGCGCCACATACTACGGGGATCACCCGGACATGACCCGGGAGGAATTCGAGACCGCCAAAGCCGTCTACGGCATCCGTATCGAGGCCGACTCCGTGCCGGGGTACGGGACCCTGGGTCTGGCGGAGTTCTCCGGCTATGAGACCGTCCCCACCGGGGCATTATCCTGCAACACCCTGCCGGAGGAGGTCTTTGCCAACCCCGATGAGCCGGAGTTCCTGCTCTTCCCCACGGTCTGGTACACCCACACCGACCAGGAACCGGAGGAGACCAAACACACGGGGTTTAACGTGTATGTATTGCTATAAGGCTCCCTCTGACGAGGGAGCTGTCGCGAAGCGACTGAGGGAGAGATAACGAGACCCAGAGGGTTTTACCAACCCTTCACGCTGCGGTATCTCTCCCTCCGTCTCGCCTTCGGCGAGCCACCTCCCCCGTCAGAGGGAGGCGAAAGCCCGGACGGGATCCGTCCGGGCGTTTTTCTTATAAGATCATATCAATGCCCCGCTGGAGGGTCTCTCCGTCGATGGCACTGTTGGCCTGGGCCACGGCGTATCCCTCTGCGTTGATGAAGAAGGTCATGGGCAGAGAGTAGGCCCCGTAGGTCATGGCAGCATCGGCGGCGGTGTCGTAGAACACCGGGAAGGTGTAGCCCTGGTCTGCGATAAACGCCGCGGCGGTCTCCACGGTCTCCCGGGAGCCGTCGGTGCAGTTTACCATCAGGAACTGGACCTGATCCCCCAGGGCCTCATATTTCTCCTGGAAGTCGGCCATCTCGCTGCGGCAGGGGCCGCACCAGCTGGCCCAGAAGTTCAGGACGATGGGCTTGCCCAGGTAGTCCAGGAGATGGACCTCCTTGCCGTCGGCGTCATAGACGGTGAAGTCCGGGGCCAGAGGGGCCTCCACCTGGGCAGATGCCTCCTCCTGGGTGGTCTCCTCCTCTGCCGGGGGCTGGCTGGTGGACAGCTGGTCCGGGAGGAACTTCTGCCCCAGGTCGGTGTATAACACAAAGGCTCCGGCCAAAATGACGGCCAGGAGAAACAGGATGATACGAAAGGTATTCTTGCTTTTCATAGGACCTCCTTCTTATCCCAGAATGGCCAGCAGTCGGCCCAGGGTGCCGGTGGCCATGAGGATGCCCACCAGCACCAGGAACCCGCCGCAGACCTTGTTGATGGTGTCGTAGTGCTGTTTGATCCAGGTAAACGCCGACTTCAGGTAGTCAATGAGGACGGCACTGAGGACGAAGGGAATGCCCAGACCCAGGGAGTAGGCCAGGAGCATGACCATGCCCTCCGCCACATGGCCCTGCTGGGAGGCCAGCAGGAGGGCCGAGCCCAGGAAGGCCCCCACGCAGGGGGTCCAGCCCACGGAGAAGATCAGGCCGAAGACCAGAGCGGAAAAGAAGCCCATGTCCCGGGTCCTGACCCCGCCCTTCATCCCCCGGAAGAGGTTCAGCCGGAACACCCCCAGGAAGTTCAGGCCGAAGAAGACCACCACCAGACCGGAGACCAGGTCCACAGCGGTCTGATACCGGTGGAGGAAGCTGCCCAGGGTCCCTGCCAGGGCTCCCATGGCCACAAAGATCACCGTGAAACCGGTGACAAAGCCCAGGGCACCTTTCAGGGTTTTTGCCGTGGTCCGCTCTCCTCCCCCGGCAAAGTAGGACAGGTAGATGGGGAGCATGGGCAGCAGGCAGGGGGAAATGAAGGTGATGATCCCTTCCAGAAAGGCGATCATATACTGCATCCGACCTCCTCCTTTCTTTTGCGTTGGTTACCCTTCTATTGTACCATAGGATACAACAGTTCAGCCATCCCCTCCGTGATGAAATCACCCTGGAGGCTGTAATATGTTATCACCCAGGCCCTTATGGACGGCCGTGAGATCGTCTGGGACCTGGACGGCAACGTGCTGAGCGAAATGCCGTAACCTAGGATAGAAAAATATGCCTCCCCTGTGAGGGGAGGTGCCCCGGAGGGGCGGAGGGGTGCGGGGTCAAAGGGTTTGCTGTCGTATCGATACGACATTTTTATCCCAGGATAACACCCCTCAGTCAGCCTAACGGCTGCCAGCTCCCCTCTAAAGGGGAGCCTCTGATTCTATCGACACACAAAACCGCCTGGGTCACCCCAGGCGGTTCGTTGTTATACGGTCTCGTACCGGAGCTCGTAGCTGTCCCCGGCTACTATAGTCGTGGTGTCCACGCCGGTGTTGGCGTAGGCCCCGTTGATGTAGAAGGCCCAGTAGCTCTGGTCGGCCTCATAGTCCGCCGTGATCCCCAGCACCGAGGTCACATAGAGGCCGTAGGCCCCCTCCTCTCCGGCGATGAGACCCTCCTCCAGCAGGGCTGCCCCCACGGTCTCCTGGTCGGTGTGGATCTGGAAGGTGTACTCCGTTCCCTCCTGGTCAACCACCAGCAGGGTAAATTCGGTCTGGCCCTCTCCCAGGACCATGGTCTCCTCCCGGGCGGACAGGAAATCCCCGGTTGAGGCGGGCGGGGCGGGGTCTTCCGAACTGCATCCCACTGCACTGCATGCCATCGCCACCGTCAGCATGAGACAAAGGAGCAAGGAAGAAAGGGATTTGATTTTCAGGTTGGTTTTCATAAAAAATTCCTCCTTACAGAATGGGTTCCCCTCAGGGCCGGCCCTCGCGGCCCATGGTGAGAGGGTCCTCCCCCCGGATATTCCGGCTGGGTACCGGCTGGATCGGCCTTCTCAGGTTTCCCCAATGGCTTGTCTGGACGGTGGCGGGTCCATGAGATCCGGGCCTTGCGTGTACCTTACGGCGACGTGCTCGCACAGGTCTTGCACCTGTTTCCCCAGAGGGAGGATGGTCTGTCAAAGGGGTTTGACAGCAAAAGAAAAATTCCCCTGCCACAGCAGAGGAATGCAAACAGATCCGGGCAGGCTCTGCCTTCTCAGATCGATGGTACAACCAATGACTCGTGGTTTTTTCCGTACCCAAAGCAGGCAGGTCTCCCGACTCAAAGATCATTGCGTCCGCCATCTTCCCGGTTTCCCAGTGATATCTCGGCTTGGCTCCCTTATTACGGTGACGAGTTCGCACAGGACTTGCACCTGTTTCCCTTTTCACCAGAACCAGCATTCTGCTGTTCTGACACCTGCTTCTGGTATTCACTTGTGAGGTCAGTATAGCACAGGCATCCCTGTTCTGCAAGTATCATCCCCAGCGAAAAGGAGGGCGCTGCTTAAGCAGCGCCCTCCTTCGGGTTTATTCACAGGCTTCCAAGATCTGTTCCATGCACCGGTCCAGACCCAGCTGGGTGCTGTCCAGGACCAGGTCGTAGTTGACGGGGTCGCCCCAGGTCAGGCCGTTGGTCAGGTTCCGGTAGTGGGTGGCCCGGATCTTGTCCCGGCTCTCGATGAGCCGCTGGGCGGCATCGGGGAAGAGCTTCTCCTCGGTGACCATCCGGTGGATACGGTCGTCCTTGTCACCCTGGATAAAGACCCCCAGGCAGTCCTCCCGGTCCCGAAGGACATACTCGGCACAGCGGCCCACAAAGACGCAGGGGCCCTGATCGGCCAGCCGATGGATGAGGGCAGCCTCCCGGTCGGTCTCTGGGGTCCCTCCGGCCCTGGAGAGGATGTAGCCGTCGTACATACCGGTGGTCAGGCAGAAGAGGAGGCTGGTGCAGGACTGGACGTGGTCCTCGTCGGGGTGGGCGTGGGTGTCCAGATACTCCTTGTCGTAAAAGGGGATGCCGAGACGGGCAGCCAGCTCCTGGCCGATGGTGTAGCCGCCGCTGCCGCATTGGCGGGAAATGGCGATGATCTTCTTTTTCATGTGATTTACCTCCCTTTTCATATAGGTAGGGAATGCTGTTACCCCCATCATACTCCTATTTTGGAAAAACACAACACCAATCTGCAAGTTTTGTGCAACTTTCTTGCACTTTGACCCATCTGTAAAGAAAAAAACGGTGTCATGGCCTTTGTCCATGACACCATTTTTGTTTCATTTTGCAAATACTGGACTTATTTCAGGAACATTCGGATGAGCTTCTCGTTGGCTTTCTTATAAGGCTGATACCGCATGGGCAGGTCGATCCAGTTGGCCTTGTCCACGATGGCCCGGTAGTGGGTGAAGCAGTCGAAGCTCTTCTTGCCGTGGTAGCTCCCCATGCCGCTGTGGCCCACGCCGCCGAAGCCCATGTGGTGGGTGGCCAGGTGGATGATGACGTCGTTGACGCAGCCGCCGCCGAAGGAGCAGGTGTTAAAGACCTTCTCCTTCACCCCCTTGGACCTGGTGAAGAGATAGAGGGCCAGGGGCTTTTCATGGTCCCGGACGAAGTCGATGGCCTGGTCCAGGTCGTCGTAGGGGATGATGGGCAGGATGGGGCCGAAGATCTCCTCCCCCATGGGCTTGGAGGTGGCCTCCAGGGTGTCGGCAATGAGGGTGGGGGCCAGCCAGCCGCTCTCTCCCTCCGGGTCGTTCCGCCGGTCTCCGCCGAAGAGGATCTCCTCTCCCTCCAGCAGGCCCTGGAGACGGTTGAAGTGCTTGCGGTTGACGATGCGCACCAGGTTGTCGTTCCGGGTGGGTTCGGGACCCAGCATCCGAAGGAACTGCTTCTTCAGCTCTTCCACCAGCTGGTCCTTCACCTTCCGGTCCACCAGGCAGTAGTCGGGAGCTACGCAGGTCTGACCGGCGTTGAGGATCTTGCCAAAGGCCAGACGCTTGGCCGTGAGGGGGATGTTGGCGGTCTTATCCACGATGACCGGGCTCTTGCCTCCCAGCTCCAGGGTGACGGGGGTGAGATGGCGGCTGGCCTTTTCCATGACCAGCTTGCCCACATCTACCGAGCCGGTGAAGAAGATGTAGTCAAAGCGCTCCTCCAGGAGGGCGGAGTTCTCCTCCCGGCCCCCCTCCACCACGGTGACCCAGCCGGGATCAAAGACGGCGGCGATCAGGTTTGCCAGGGCCCGGCTGGTATGGGGAGCATAGGCGCTGGGCTTTAAGATGACGCAGTTGCCCGCCGCCACGGCACCGAACAGGGGGTCCAGGCTCAGGAGGACGGGATAGTTCCAGGGGGCCATCACCAGGGTGACCCCGTAGGGCTCCGGGAGCTCATAGCTCTTGGACTTGAACTGGGCCATGGGGGTGGGCCGCTTCTGGGGCTTGGTCCAGTCCCGGACGTTCTTGATCAGGTAGCCCAGCTCGTCCAGGCACATACCAACCTCACACATATAGCCCTCGAACCGGCACTTGTGCAGGTCGGCCTTCAGGGCATCCAGCAGGATCCCCTCCCGGTTTTTGATCTCCCGCTGGAGCTGTTTCAGGGCCTTGATGCGGGCGGAAACGGGGCGGGTGGCCCCGGAACGGAAGTAGGCCCGCTGACGGGCCACGATCCGATGGATCATATCTGTCCTGGCAGTTTGGTTCATAACCAGACCTCCTAAATCATTCGATGGTCTTATTATACCCCTCCCGTGTGGGATTGACAAGGACCGGGGGATAGAATGGAGAGCCGAAGAGTCTCCCATAAGGAAAGCCACCTTGAAAACAAGGTGGCTTTCTGATCATATATTGCGAAATAAGTCAATGTATGATAAACTTTCTGTGCTATCTGTGAGCAGACCCGGTCTGCTGGCATCAGGCGGTTGGCCCTCTTTTTACACAGGGGGTGAAACCTTCTTTTCGCCCCCATTCTTTGGAAGGGGGTGATGGAATGCTTACATTGAGTTTTGCAGACATCTGTCTGTTTTCTTCAATGATCATTCAATTGATCGCCCTGATATGGGAAATCAAAAAGAAGTAACCGCCCGGCTGGCACCCGAGCGGTTACTGATCAAATGATCTAACTGTTCATGCAGGGGTCTGACCGTCGCCAGCACCCTATCTGCTTTCAGTATAGCCTCCCCCGGTCCCCTTTGTCAAGTGGACCGGGGTTTTTCTTTCCCCAAAATACTGCCTCAAAACTTCTGCCGCCACCTCACCCAGGGCGGAGCCACTGCCCCCCTCCTGGGCCACCAGGGCCAGGGCGATCTGAGGGTCTTCATAGGGGGCAAAGGCCACCAGAACGGCGTTGGACTCCTCCGCCCCGGACACCTGGGCAGAGCCGGTCTTGGCCCCGGCGGAGACCGGCAGGTCCCGGAAGGCTGATGCCAGGGACCCGGTCCGGGTCACCGCCAGCATCCCCTCCTTGATGGCCGTGAGATTCTCCGGCTGGAGGGTCACCTTTCCCAGGGAGACCGGGACATAGGCTTCGACCCCGGTCTTTTTCAGCAGGTGGACCTGCCAGCGGCTGCCGTCCCCCACCAGGGTGGCGGTCATGTGGGCCAGCTGAAGGGGGGTGAACCGGTTGTTCTCCTGGCCGATGGCGGCGGAGAGGACGCTCCCCTCATACCAGGTGCCTCCTACCGACTGGGTGTAGGCCGGTCCGGCCACCACCCCGGTCTTCTCCCCGGCCAGCTCGATGCCGGTGGACTCCCCCAGGCCCAGGGTGCGGGCCCAGGTGTCCAGGGTGTCGATGCCCACCCGCCGTCCGGCGTCGTAGAAGAAGATGTTGCAGGAGTCGGTCAGGGCCTCGGTGAGGGTCTCCAGCCCGTGGGTGCGGCCCTCCTGACGGTAGAGCCAGCACTGGGGCTGGGGGGTGGTGTAGTAGGTGTACCGGCCCGTGTCCAGGATCCGGGTCTCAGGGGTCAGGACTCCCTCCTCCAATGCGGCGGCAGCGGTCACCAGCTTGAAGGTGGAGCCGGGGGCGTACAGCCCCTGGATGGCCCGGTTCACCAGAGGGGCGGCAGGGTCGGCAGACAGGTGGGCGTACTCTGCCGAGAAAGTGGCCGTGTCATACCCCGGCAGGCTGGCCATGGCCAGGACGCCCCCGTCGGTCACATCCAACACCACCCCTGCCCCGCCGGGACAGCCCTTGTCGGTCAGGAAGTCCCCCAGGGCGGTCTGGAGGGCTTCCTGAAGGTCCCGGTCCAGGGTGAGAGTCACATCCTGCCCGGGCTCTGGCGGAAGGGCGTAGCCCTCCCCGGTGACCTCTCCCTGGCGGTCGGTGTGGATGATCTTCGTGCCGTCGGTGCCGTGAAGGAGGTCCTCAAAGGCGGCCTCCGCCCCATCCTGGCCCACCAGGGCATCCATGGGATAGCCCTTTTCCCGGTAATCCTCCCACTGATCCGGGTCCATGGGGCCCACCCGGCCGATGACGTGGGGGGCCAGGTCCCCGCTCCCCTGACGGGTGACGGCAGGGAGGATGGTCACCCGGGTCAGGTCCTCAGACCGGACCCGCACCAGCAGCTCCGGGGTGGGGTCGGTGATGTCCCCGGCGCCGGACCAGTCCACCCCCTCCTCCCGGCAGAGGGCTTCCAGCCGCTGAAGGTCGGGTTCCGGGCAGTCCCCGGAGACCCGGATGGTCCAGGTGACCCTGTCCTGGGCCAGAATTTTCCCGTTTCGGTCCAGGAGCTTCCCCCGGGCGGCGGGGACGGTCTCGGTGAGGGCGATGGCCTGCCGGGATTGTTCCAGATAGTCCGCCCCCTGGACCACCTGGAGGTCCCACAGCAGGAAAATAAAGCAGAACAGCAGACCGGTGAACAGGCCTGCTGCGGCAAACAATCGAACCTTCGTCATGGAGACCTCCTTTTGGGACAGAGGGGATAGACCAGGGGGACGGTAAGAGCGGTGCGAAGGAGGTCCTGCCCCGCCAGGGTCAGGCAGGGGACCAGCTCCTCCCCCGTGAGCCAGTGGCCCAGGGCCGGGAGGAGGCAATACCCCGCCAGCAGGGGGACAGCCCGGAGCCAGTTTCCCCAGAAGGGGGAAACATTGTGGAAAACTGTCCCGGAAATCCCCCCAAGAAGGGTCAAACCGGGGAGAAACCAGGGGGAAAACCCCAGAAACAGGGCCAGAAGTCCACCCAAAAGTCCACATTTTGCCCCTCGTTCTCCACCGAACCGTAGGCCCAGCAGGCAGATGAGGACGGGCAGGACCGGGACCCACAGGGTCCGGGCCAGCAGAGCAGCGGCGACCACCGCCAAAACCGGCCGGATCACGGCTCCTCCCGGATCCCGGTGACCACATAGACCTGGGAGAGCTTGTCCAGGCGGGCGGTGGGGGTCACCACCCCGGCGGCGGTGAGACCCCCCGGGTCTTCTGCCAGGGAGGTCACCGTCCCCACCAGGATCTCCCTGGGTCCCCCTCTCCGGCGGACAGGCTCACCACCCCCTCCCCCAGGCTCATGGGGAAGTCGGTGGAGAAGGGGGTGAAGAGAAGTTCCCCCTTCCCCATTCGGGTCAGGTCCCCCTCCAGGGTCCCCAGGGCCCCGGACACCGTCCCCATCCCGGGGAGAGAAAAGCCGGGGGAAGTCACCAGGGTGACCTCACACCAGGTCCGGCCCACGGTCTCCACCAGGCCCACCAGGGCGCCGTTGGCCTCCACCACATACTGCCCCCCTCGGACCCCGGCTTTCTTCCCCCGGTCCAGGGTGATGGTCCGGTCCCAGGTGTCCTTCTCCCGGCCCACCACCTGGGCGGGGGTCAGGTCCAGGTCCTGCCGGTCTGCCGTCCAGCCCAGGAGGGACCGGAGGTTCTCGTTCTCCCCCCGGGCCAGCTCCCCCTGGCGGGCGGCGGCCTCCAGTCGGGTGTTCTCCTCCTCCAGGGCAGCGTTTTGCTCCTGCAGGGCCTCCATCCCCCGGGTCCAGTCTTTGGCCCCCTCCAGGGCATCGGAAACCGGCGAAAAAAGGCGAAGAAAAGGCCGCGACACCGTCTCCCCCCAGTCGCGCAGCGGGCTGGCCGTCCCGTGCAGGACCAGGGCCAGCGCCGCCGCCAACAGGCTCAGAGACAGAGCCGCGGCAGTCAGCCGTATGAACTTGTGTTGGCTTGGTTTTTTCAATGAGATTCCTTTCCTGCGGCCAGGGCCATGCAGTCTACGCCGAAGTCCAGGAGCATCCGGCCCAGGCGGCAGACCGGCAGGCCCACCACATTGCTGTAGTCCCCCTGGATGCCCGACACCAGCAGGCCGCCGTAGCCCTGGATGCCGTAGCTGCCGGCCTTGTCCATGGGTTCCCCGGTGGCCACATACTGGCGGATCTCGGTGTCGGTGAGGGCCCGGAAGGTGACCTGGGTGACCTCTGCCTGGGACATGACGGTCTTGCCCTGGCAGACGGTGACACCGGTGCACACCTGGTGACTCCGGCCGGACAGGGCGGTGAGCATCCGGACGGCATCGGCCTGGTTCACGGGCTTACCCAGGATGACCCCGTCCAGGACCACCACGGTGTCGGACCCGATGACGATGGCCTCGGGGTCCTCGTCCCTGGCGATGTGGAGGCACTTCTCCCGGGAGAGGGCCTTGACCAACTCCACGGCGGGCAGTCCAGTGATGGCTTCCTCGTCGATCTCCGGCGATTTGGTTGTAAACTCCAGTCCCATCTTCCCCAGCAGCTCACGGCGGCGGGGGGATTGGGACGCTAAGATTATTTTCATAGGTTGTCTCCGTTTTTTCCATCGAATTTTGGGGGTGGGGGAAATTTCTTTGTTGATGCATTGTAAGTCATCGGCAGGTTACAATCCCTCCGTCTTCGCCCTACGGGCGAATCCACCTCCCTTTACACAAGGGAGGCTGAGGCGAGTGCAAACCTCAAGGCTCCCCTGTGCAAGGGGAGCTGTCAGCGAAGCTGACTGAGGGGTTGTCACTCTACCCCGCGGTAGTAAAGACCCCGTGTGAAATCTTCGGGGGGCTCGGCCCCGTCCAGATAGGCCCGGAAGATGGCGGCGCACTCC
>JAFVUT010000029.1 GCA_017502545.1 Ruminiclostridium sp. | reverse complement strand
CGGCTCTGGAGGCACAGAAAGCGGCCCTGAAATCCGCTTATGACACCAGCAAACTGGAGGCGGAACAGGCAATGGAGAAAATCTCCCCCCTGTACCAGACCCAGCGGAACCAGACGGCGGCCAACGCAGAGCGGGAGCGGATGATGTTCAACGAGTACGCTGCCGCCTCCGGCCTAAACTCCGGCACGGGGGGACAGGCTATGCTTGCTTTCTCCAACCAGCTCCAGAACGATCTGAACGACCTGTATCTGGGGGAGGCCAACGCACTGACGGAAGCCCAGAACCAGATTACCAAGCTGACGATGGAGTATCAGAACGCCATTGCAGAGGCCGTGGCTTCCAACGAGTATGAACGTGCCGCCGCCCTGCTGCAGGAGTTCCAGATGCAGGCCCAGAGCGTAGTAGAGACTGCAAAGGCCCAGGCATCCCTGAACCTCCAGACGGCAGGGCAGAACCTGGATGCCAAGAACAGCGAGTACGAACGACTGGCGGACAGTGCGGCAACCCTGGCGCAGTTCGGTGACTTCTCCGGATATCTGGCCCTGGGCTATTCTCCTGACCAGATCGAGCAAATGAGAGCGGTATGGAAAGCGGCGAACCCCGATATTGCCTGGGCGTTAAGCTAAAGGAGGTGACGGTCTATGGCACTGACTGACACTCAAGCAAAGAACACGAAGAAAAAGAAGTCCTCCTTTGTGGAGGACTACGAGCGGAGAAAGGCTGTCCGGGACCTTCCTTCCCCTTCAACTGGGGCGGAACTGTCCACAAAGTCGCCTATCAAGACGGCGGCAGCTACGAAAGCCAACCAGCCCACAGTGAAGAAGTCCAGCCCAGCCACCAAGAAAAAGGCGGAGCAGAGCCGGGAGAAGGGGCGAACCCTCCAGGCCGAGCGGGACAAGCTGAATGCAAAGCAAACGCTCTCCGGGGCAGATAAGAGGCTGTCGGCTGCAGACCAACTGAAGGTGAAGGACGCAAAGACGGCGTGGGATCAGGCGAAAGCGGCGGGAGATACTGCCGGGATGCAAGCTGCCCACAAGAGGGCCGAGACCGTCCGCAAGCGTTACGGGTACTCCGGCGGCGGTGCTGGTGACGAGTATATTTCCCCGGAACTGACCACCCAGGAACTTTCCATGCTCAACACACTGGGGCGGCAACGGCTGAAATCTGCGCGGATGAATCTGGAGAAAGTCCAGAAAACGGGAGACGAGACCGCCATAGCCCAGGCTGAGGAAATCGTTTCCCGTATCCTGGAGAATCCTGCATACCGACAGGCGGCATATCAGAACGAATTGACCACAGGCCAGGGGACTCTTCTTCGCACACGGTCCAGAGAGGACATGGCGGAGGCGTGGGACAGAACCAAAGCCGGGGGCGAAGCTGCCGCAAAGGGGGCTGTCGGCTCCCTCCTGAGTCTGCGGGAGATAAGCAGAGATTTTGTCCGGGAAAACGCACAGGAGCGGTGGGGCGGCATCCAAAAGGGACCCGCACAGTCTGACGGCGTTACTCGTGCCCTGATGGATCAGGAGACCACAGGGCAACGCCTCATGCGAGAAAGCAGGGAGGCACAGCAGGAGGCCACAAGGGGGCTTTCCGGCATGGAAGCCCTGCTTGCAACAGCCGGTATTTCCTCCGCCCAGGCCCTCCCCGGTATCGCTGCATCGTTTATCCCTGGCGTGGGTCCTGCTATTGGTCTGGGCCTCATGGGCGCACAGGCGGCAGGATCGAAAGCAAACGAGATGACCGAACGGGGCTATAGTGCAAGGGAAGCCCTGGCCCGTGGTCTGGTTTCTGGTGGCATCGAAACTCTGACCGAAAGACTGCCCATCAAGAATCTGGTGGATATTGTCAAGACCTCCGGCGGGGCATCCTTCCTTGTGGATGTGGCGAAGCAAGCAGGACTTGAGGCAGGGGAGGAAACGGCCTCCACCGTCTTAAATCATGTTGCAGACCTGGTGAACCAGGACCCCGAAGCAGAACTTTCCCTCATGGATCTTGCCGAGGCCGCTGCTGTCGGTGCTATCTCTGGTGCTGGCTTTGGTGCTGTCGGCTCTGTGATTGGAAGCAAGGTTGGTGAGGCTCCTGCTGTAGAAGAGACAACGCCCGGAAATAGCCTGTGGCCTACTGTCAGTGAGACTTTCAATCGGGCCGTGCAAGCATACACGCAACGACAGGCCGGAAAGAACCAACCTACCAGGACGGGGCAAGACATCCTCTTGGAGGCGGCGGGGATTCGCAACGACACCACCCAGGAAAGCCCCACGGCCCGTCAGGATGCGGCAGAACAAATGTTCGAGCGGAACCAGGGAGAGATACTGGGAGAAACTGAAACGCCTGTACGAGCCATCCAGGAGGCCGAGAGGGCTATACCTGACCAGGAGGGCGGCAACCGTGCTATGGTGGACCGGAAGCAAAGACAGCTTGCCAAGCTGGAGGCAGACCGGGAAAAGATATCTGACCGTATCGAAAGACACGTGAAGGACTATGCAGAGACCCGGGACGGCTACTATCTGGAGCAGTTGACGGCGGCGCAGAGGGCGGCGGACGACATTTCCGCCCAGATTGAGGCCATCGAGTCCGGCGAAGAGGTGGCCCGGAGTGTCGGCTCTGCTGCCGGAGGCTTTGACCCGTATTCCCGCATGATGAACGAATACGGAACCCACAGACCCGGTGAGAATCCCGCCCGGCTGGTAGATATTCCCATCAGCACGGACGGACGGGACAGGGTGAGCCGGTTTGCCCGGAACGCTATGGAAGCAGGGAACACCACAGACGCTACGGTTGAACGCCTCCAACAGATGATCGTGAACAAGGGTTTTTCTTACAGACCCAGGAAGGACCGGGAGGCTCTGCAAAACGCAGTAAAGACCATTGAGACGAAGGGATTTGACGGGGCCTATCAGCAGTGGAACGACGTTGTGGAGGGCCGCAGAACGGCAGGGAAGGACGACATGGTTCTTGCTCAAACCCTGTACATCGAAGCGGAACAGGCAGGAGATTCCCAGACTTCCGCTCGGCTGGCTGCCGAGATTGCAGCGGAGGCAACCCGGATGGGACAGGGGCTGCAAGCCCTCCGACTGCTGAAAAAGACCACCAAAGAGGGCAAGGCTTATTACATCCGTAAAACCGTTGAAAACATCCGCAAAGAGGCCGCAAACCGGACAAAAAAGGATGTATCCGGTATTACCGTAGACGAAGGGCTGATGCAGCAATTCATGGCGGCAACCACGAAAAAGGAAGAGGATGCTGCCCTGGATGCCGTTTATCTGGATGTTGCCCGGAAGGTTCCGGCCAACTGGACGGACCGACTCAACGCTTGGCGATACTTCGCTATGCTGTCCAATCCTCGTACCCATGTTCGGAACATTTTGGGCAACGTGATTTGGGGCGGATTACTCAAAGGCACTAACACGGTATCCACTGGCCTCCAGGCTCTCATGCTTCCTGTGGAGAAACGAACCAGAGCCATCAAGGCTACCCCGGCGGCAAAGGAGTTTGCAAAGCAGGACTTTGAGGCAATGCAGGATGTTCTTTCTGGCGGAAAGTATGAATCCTCTGGTTCTGCCCTGGAGCGGCAGATACAGAGAAATGCTCTGGGGCCTCTGTCGAAGGTCACAAACAAAGTGTCTGACGCTCTGGAAAAGGAAGATATGTGGGCTAAGAAACCCGCCTATATCCGGTCTTTGGCCCGTTTTATCACTGTGAGAGGCTGGGATCCTGCAACTATGACGGCGGATCAACTGGAATTAGCACGAAACCAGGCCATCAAAGACGCAAGAGAAGCGACTTTTACAGACGCTTCCGCCCTGGCCTCTGCGCTCTCTGATTTTGAACGGACGAACACGGCAACCCGGCTCCTGGTGGGTGGCACTATGCCCTTCAAGGGTGTTCCCGTCAACGTTGCGAAACAGGCCTACAACCTGTCGCCCTTCGGTCTGATGACCTCCACCGTGGATATGCTGCGGAAGGTGAAGCGTGGAGATGAAACGGCAGCGGAGGCCATCGACAAGTTTTCAAAGGGCTTGTCTGGTACGTCCATTGCGGCCATCGGTGCGTTCCTGGCAGCGCAGGGGATTTTAAATGCCGGTGCATCGGACGATGAAAAGGAACGTGCTCTTGACGAGGCCAGCGGCTCCCAGGCTTACTCCCTGGACCTGAGTGCAATTCCTTTTGACAAAATCGAGGAAGTGACCGGGCTTCCTGTCGGTGATTTCAGTATCCCCTATACGTATACGATTGACTGGGCGGCTCCCTCCATCATTCCTCTTGTCATCGGTGCAGAGCTTTACAATGTCTGGACGGCGAAGGATGAAGCGGAGAACGGAGAGGACACAGACGACTCCAAACGGCTCCGCCTTGTCCTGGAGGCTCTTTCCAGATCGTTTGACCTCCTGGCAGAGATGACTACATTTAGCGGGCTTGGTAGTACGTTGCGCAGTGCATCCTACAGCGAAAACGGCTTCCTTCCTGCTGTGGTGGGCAACGTCCTGGGGAACTATGCAGGGCAGTTTATCCCCACCCCTGTGGGCGCACTGGCAAGAACCATTGACGATACCCGCCGCTCTACCTATACGGACAAGGACAGCCCTGTCCCGGCTGGCCTCCAGAGATTTGTCCAGCAACAGGCAAACAAGATCCCCGGCCTCTCCCAGAAGAATGTGCCGTACATGGATGTGTGGGGCAGAGAGGACAGCGGCGGGAATATGTTACTCCGTGCGCTGGAAAACCTCGTATCTCCTGGCTATGGGGCCAAAGTGGAGGACGCAGAGGCCACACAGGAAGTGGAACGTCTGGGCGACCTGGGCTACAGAAACGCTCTCCTGAGTGTCCTGAGTAAGGGCCAAAAGGTTGACCTGGACGGAGACGGCAAGCAAGAACGTCTGACCCGTGAGCAGTGGGAGGCATGGAACCGAACCAGAGGCGAAGCGGCTCTTGACCTTATCGGGGAGATTATCGGCTCGGACAACTACAAGGCCCTCACTGATGAGGACAAGGCAAAGACCATCGAGCGGATTTATGACTACGCCACATACCTGGGCAAGGAGAGTGCCGGGGCGGATACTTCTAACTTTGACGGCTGGTTCTTCGGTGCGAAGGAGGCAGAAAAGGTTGGTATGTCTGCGGCTGAGTTTATCGCGCTTTACACCCAGAAGGGCATGATAGACAGCGCAAACAAGGACCTGGACAAGGATACCAAGCAAGGCTTGTTCGAGAGTTATGTGGACAGCCGGACGGACCTGACGGACGAGCAGAAAGCCTACACCAAAGAAAATATCCTGTTCTTCTCGATGGTTCCGGCGGACTCTTCTGCATACAATAAGGCTGTGGAGGCTGGATACACTGACCCGAAGGAGATACAGGCACTCCACGAGGAGCGCAGAAATTATGACCTGGATGGGGACGGCAGCTACACTAGCCGGGCTGAAACACTTCACTACATTTCCAGCACTACGGATGATCCCGAAGAGCAGGAAAAGATGTGGAACGCTCTGAAAGAGAAGGGCGAAGAAAGAACTTATGCCCAGCTTGAAAAGGAGTACAGATCGCAAGTCACCGCCATTCAGACGGCAAAGACTAACCTTGACGAGAAGGTTTCCGCAGAAACGCAATCTGCATTTGCGGCGGCAATTAGTGACGCAGGGGCAGACTCCCAGAAGGAAATCAAGAAAGCTCTGCAATCTGTGGAGGCTACAGAAGAGGAGCGCATTGCATACTACGAGCTGGTCAAGGTCAAGCAAGGCTGGAAAAGGTCCTGGCACAATATCAAGATGTAACGAAAAAGCACAAGAGGCCATCCTTCGGGGTGGCCTCCTGTGCTTTGTTGGGTGTATTTAGTTTTATGAGTTTAACCCCTGGATAAAGCTGAGAATCAGGCGTAATTGCCGTTCGTTCATGTAATCCAGTCTGTTGGTGATGTAAAGAATAAGTTTTTCCTTGCTCATAGTGGAAAGTAAGTCGTTGTAGGTGAGGGGCCGTCTGGGATACTTGCTGGTGCTGTCGGTGTTTTTGGCGGTGATGGGTGCGCTCATGCTTGCCCCTCCTTTCTCAGCTTGCAGATGTATGCACTGTACTGACTGGGGGCGGCAGATGCTTCCTTGAGAGATTCGCTGACCTTCATGCCGAACAGGATGCAAGGGTCAATGTGAGCGCAGACGTAAGAGGTAATAGCCTCTTCCAGCTCGTTTGCAAGGGATTTGGGAAGGTGCTGTCGAGCCTTGTTCGTCAACTCCCGAAGGGTTTCTTGAGTGGCCTGGATGCCGGGGTCAGTGAATAGAAGGGAGTCGAAAGCATCTGACTGCCGCAGGGCGCAGATTATGGTATCAATGATATCCAGAGAGTTGAGCTTTTCGGTGTAGGTCATTTTTGTTTTCCTCCTTGATTTCTGGGAGGGGGCCAGGTATAATGACCTTGACCCCCTCGGGGTTGGTTGGGCTTCATATCCAAAGGCTTTGGTCGGCGTGTTGGATATGGGGCCTTTTTCATGCCACGACAAAGCGGCGGGTGGTGGTCTGCTTGGTGAATGCCTGGGCCACGTCCGGCAGGGCCTTCTTCAAGGCTGCTGTGTCCAGTCTGGAGGATGTGACGCTTTTCCAGGTGACCTTGTACTCCCCGGCTCTCAGTTCCTCCTGTTCGCCCATGTGGGCTTTCAGAGTGTCCTTGATTGCCTCGGCCTCTGCCTGGGCTTCTTCGATCAGGGCTTGCAGTTCTCGCAGTTCCTTAATCTTGCTGGTAAGTTCAGTGTTACTCATGGTGTGTACCTCCTGTAATGTATTGAGTGGAGTGCCCGTTGTTCGTGCCTTTATCTCCTGCACATATCGGTGTCACGGGTTGCCGGGTTTTGTCTGCGGGTTGCCGTCCCTCTCTATGTGTCTATCATAGCATACTGTACCCAGTATGTAAATTGATGTAATAGCTAAATGTACCCAGTATGCTTTGTGCAAGTTGCATACTGTACCCAGTATTGGAAATGTGATACAATATTGATGAAACAATAGGGGAGAGGTGATATTATGGGAAAAACTTCAAGCGCAGTCAAAGACAAATGGAACGCAAAGGCTTATGACGAAATCAAGATTAGAGTTCCCAAAGGGGAGAAGGAGGCTATTCAAGCTCACGCCTCTGCTCTGGGCGAGTCCGTCAATGCCTTTATCAATAGAGCGATAAACAACCAGATCGAGCGGGACAACGGAGGTGAGCAGGTATGAAGATGTACACCATCGTCGGCGGTGTCAACGGTGTGGGCAAGTCCAGCTTAACCGGTGCTTTGAAGGGTACGACAAACAACCTGGGGACCATCGTGGACGTGGACAAAATCACCGCCCAGCTGGGAGGGGATACCCTTGCGGGAGGACAGGCAGCGGTCCGCCTCCTGGATGACTGCCTTGAGAAAGGCATATCTTTTACCCAGGAAACGACATTGTCAGGACGGCGCACAGTAGCCACGGCGAAGAAGGCACGGGAACTAGGGTACTACATCCGCCTGTACTATGTCGGCTTGGACAGCTCGGAGGAGAGCCTTGTCCGCATCGAGAACCGAGTGCGGAAGGGAGGGCATGACATTCCCCGCGAGAACGTCCTGCGCCGTTTCTCCGAGAGGTTTGAGGCGGTGACAAAGGTGTTGCCCTACTGTGACGAGGCGGAGTTCTACGACAACGAGAACGGCTTTGTGAAGGTAGCAGAATACAAGAACGGCGAAGTAATGTGCATGGGAGACTACCGGCCCCGGTGGCTGGTGGAGTTGTGCCAGCACATCAAGAGTCACGCATTATAATAGCGAGACAGGCCGGGGAGTGATCCCCGGTCTTTTCTTTTACCCTGGAGGGTGTGGAGTACCACACACAGAGCCGAACGGGACAGGGGGTGTGGTGGGTGTCTCTGGCCATCTGTGAGGGGCTGGGAGAGAGGCAGGAAGGAGAGGGCAGGGGTAGACACACAGACAGCAGGGAGGAGCAGGAGGGCCACGGG
>JAFVUT010000028.1 GCA_017502545.1 Ruminiclostridium sp. | reverse complement strand
CCCAGCTCGTCCTTAGCGAAGTTAGCCAGAACGGTGCCCTGGAAGGGATCCAGGAAGCAGATGCGGAAGTAGTGGTCGTTGCCCTCAGTGACCTGGGGGTTGGTGCAGGTGACGCCGATGGCGGGGACGCCGGCAGCGCCGAAGGTGTCAGCAGCAGCGATGGAAACGCCGGAGCCGTAGGAGCCCAGGATGACGGAGGGGCTCTTTGCGATCAGAGTGTTGGCAGCGGAAACAGCCTTATCGTTGGAAGACTCGTTATCAGCGATCTCCAGAACGACATTGTAGGTCTTGCCGTCAATCTCGACGGTGGGGCAGACAGCATTTGCATACTGCATACCCAGGACTTCCTGCTTACCGCCTGCGCCGTTGTCGCCGGACAGGGGCTCGTAGACGCCGATGACGATGGTATCGCCGGTAGCAGCTGCTTCGCCGCCTTCGTCAGCGGGTTCAGCGGGGGTGCCGCAAGCGCACAGGGCAAAAGCCATGCAGCCAGCCAGCAGAAGGGCAAGTAACTTCTTCATGTGATTAACCTCCTTAAATTTGGTCGGAGTGTCCGTCCGAGACGGACATATGTATTCCTCCAACATTACTAGTATAGTTTACTACAATTTTACTAAATATGCAATCTCTTTTTGCGTTTTCTTCAAAAAAGTCGCAAAATATTCCGTTTCTACCGGTCCATGCCCCTGTATTTAGCACTCGATCCGCACAGAGCTGCTTCCGCCTCTGGTTTTTGTGACGATGATCTGCCGGTCCAGACGGGCCTTCAGGGCCGAAACATGGGAGATGATGCCCACCAGTTTATTGCCCTCGGTGAGACCGGTCAGGGTACGGACTGCCTGCTCCAGGGCTTCATCGTCCAGGGAGCCAAAGCCCTCGTCCACAAAGAGGGCCTCCAGGCTGATCCCGCCGGCAGCAGCCTGCATCTCGTCGGCCAAACCCAGGGCCAGGGCCAGGGAGGCCTGGAAGGATTCACCGCCGGAGAGGGTCTTGACACTCCGCTGGGCCCCCTTATAGTGGTCCAGGACGTTCAGCTCCAGACCGCTCTGACTTTTCAGGTTGGCGGCTTCTTTCCGGCGGCACAGCTCATACCGGCCGCCGGTCATGTGCATGAGGCGAAGGTTGGCCCGGGCCAGGATCCGGTCGAACCAGGTCATCTGGACGAAGGTCTCCAGCATGACCTTGTCCTTACCGGGTACCGTGCCGTTGGCCGTGTTGGACAGGGCCCGGATCCAGGTCCACCTGGCCTCAGTCTCCTGCCGCTTGGCCAGCTGAGATGCCAGAGCATCCCTCGCCCGGGTGTTGGCATCGTGCCGGGTGAGAAGGGCCTCCCGCTTTTCTGCCACTTCCCCCGGAGACAGCTTGAGGGTCTCCCGCTGTGCACGGAGGACCTCCAGATCCACAGTCGGAATCTCCTGCACCTGATCCGCCAGGGTCTTTTCCCTGGTCTGCCCCTGTTCCAACGCCGCCCGGGCCTCTTCCCAGGCCGTTCTGGCCTGGTCCATAGCCTGTCGGCCCTCCTCGTGGTTTTCTCTCAGGGCCTGGATGCGGTCCTCCGCCTCCCGGCGGGTGGCAAATTCCAGCCCCCTCTCCTTCTTAGTCAGCTGCTCTTGCAGGGAAGACTGGGCACTGGCCAGGGAGACCACCGTCTTCTCCCCTTCCCGGATGGCCTCCCGGATCTCCTGGGTCTCCCGGGTCAGCTTGGGAAGACGTGCGGAAAGCTGGCTGCGGCGGACCTTCTGCTCCCTCAGGAGGGTCTCCTCCCGGGAGAGTTCCTCCCCTGCTTCCCGCTGCCGTGCCACAGCTTCTTCCAGATGGTCGGAAAGGGAACCAAGCTCATCAGGGCCGAAGAGCTGTTCCGCCCACGCCTTCACCTGCCGACCGGCTTCCTCCCAGCGTTCCTTGGCCACACCGGCCTTCTGACTGTCTTGAGATGTCTTACTCTCCGCTTTTTGCAGGCGGTCCTTCTCTTTTTTCAATGCCTCCTCCGAGGGAACATCCCGGGCCCGGACAGCGGGTTCCGGGTGATGGAGAGAACCGCACACGGGACAGGCCTCCCCATCCTGGAGAAGGGCAGCCAGATAGCCTGCCTGTCCGTCCAGGAAAGCCCGCTCCAGGCGGTGGCAGGTCTGCCGCTGCTCTTCCAGGGCTCGGACAGCGGCCAGATAGCTTTCCAGGGCTTTTTCGTGGTCCTGTTTCAGCTTCTGATGACGGGCCAGGAGGTCCCTCAGCTTGTTCAGGTCCTTGGCCCGGTCTTCCAGGGCTTTTCGCTGATGGACCAGCAGTTCCTCCCGCTGGTCCAGTCCAGTCAGATCGGTCAGCTCCTGCCGGAGCCGGGTCAGCGCCTCCTCCAGTTCGGAGGCACGGGCTTCGTCTTGCTCCGTCCGGACCTTTGCGTCAGCCAGTTTCTTTTCGGTCTCCCCCAGCTGCCGGACCAGGGCATCCCGCTCCTCGTAGTCCTTCAGTTTAAGGGTACGGGTCTCGATGTCCACCGCCAGCTGACCCAGGAGGCCATCCCGGTCTTTGGCAGCTTCCCAGGCGGCGGTGCTCTCCTCCAGGCAAGCAGTCAAACCGGGCAGCTCCTCACGGACGGCAGCCAGGTCCCGGCGAGCCTTTTCTATGGTCTCCCCTTGGCCGATGGCCCGGTCCAGGTCCTCTGCCTGCCGGGCAAGGGAAGCCTCTTCCCGGGTCAGGTCGGCCAGTTCCCGGCTGTCCCGGGCCAGCATGGCTTCCAGCAGAGGAAGAACATCCTCCCGGGCCATTGCATCCTCCCAGACCTCCCGGTCCTCTTCCCGGACACGGACACTGTCCATATACTGGCGGATACTCTGGGTGAGAGCATCGTAGTCTCCCCTGCCCTTGGAGGCCCCCTGGCGCAGGGCTTCCTGAAGCTGCTGGTAAGGACCGGTGTGGAAGATCTCCCGGAAGATCTTGCTTCGCTCCTCAGTCCTGGCCAGAAGGAGGTTCAGAAACTCGCCCTGGGCGATCATGGCCACCCGGGAGAACTGGGTCCGGTCCAGACCCACGATGCCGCAGACGGCATTGGTCACGTCCTTGGCTCCCGTCACCGGCGGGCGGCCGTCCTCATAGGTGAGCTGGGCATCGGCCTTCTCCTTCACCAGCTTGCTCCCTCGCTTGGCGGGACGAAGGTACTCGGGATTCCGACGGACGGTATAGGTCTGTCCCCGGCACTGGAAGGTCAGCTCCACAAAGGTTGGGTCTGTCGGGTCGGCATAGGAACTGCGGAACATGGAGGGCTCCCGGTTGGCTCCGCTGGCCTCCCCATAGAGGGCAAAGGTCACCCCGTCGAAGATGCTGGTCTTGCCTGCGCCGGTGTCACCGGTGATAAGATACAGCCCCCGCTGGCCCAGCTGAGAGAAGTCGATGACCGTCTCCCTGCCGTATGGGCCGAAGGCCGACATGGTCAATTTGATGGGTCTCATGGCCGCCCCTCCCAAATCTTCTCCATAAGCTGGGTCAGGAACTCTTCCTGTTCCCCGCTCATGGGCTGGTTGTTCTGGAGTTCATACAGATCCCGGAAGAGTTCCAGAGGGGTACGCTCCTCGGGCCGTTCTGCCCCGGTGACCTCCTGGACTGTCCGGGTCCGCCGATTGTCATAGGTGAGCTTCATCAGGTTGGGGTAAATGGCCCGCAGACGGCCCATAGCCTCGGGTACATCTTCCTCGTCGGTGAGGATGATGTGCAGATAGTCCTGGGTGTTGGTGCCGTCGTAGAAGGACCTGGCGGTGACCTCCTCATAGGAACCCCGCACTTCCCGCATATCCCGCATAGCGGTAAGGGGAATGGCTCGGACTTCCACCGATCCCTTCTCCCCCAGTTCCACCACAGTGACAGACTTCTCGTGGCCTGCTTCGGAAAAGGAATATTTCAGAGGGGAACCGGAGTAGCGGACCGTCTCCCGGCCTATCTTCTGAGGACCGTGGAGGTGTCCCAGCGCCACATAGTCAAAGTCGGCAAAGACACGGGCGGAGATCTGATCCAGACCACCCACAGACAGCTCCTCGGACTCACAGGTGCTGCCCCCCAGGACGAACTGATGGGCCACCAGCACATTACGCTGGGCAGGGTCCACCCGCCACCGGTGGATGGCATAGGCCAGAGCCTCCTCATAGGTGGAGACCTCAGCCTCGGGATACGCATGGCGGAGGAGGGCTGGTTTCAGGTAGGGCAGCAGATAGAGATAAACCGGGCCGTGTTCGTCCTCCAGGACCACGGGGGACTCTGCCCCCTGGTAGACCGCCGCCAGGTGGATACCCTGGCTCTCCATGAGCCGGGAGGCAAAGTTGAGCCGCTCGGGGGAGTCGTGGTTGCCGCTGATGGCAAGGACCGGTATATCCTCCCGGGCCAGTCCCGTGAGGAACTCATCCAACAGGCTCACCGCCTCGGCAGGGGGAATGGGCTTGTCGTACAGGTCTCCCGCCAGGAGGACCCCGTCCACCCCTTGGGAAACGGCCAGATCATGGATACTATTTAATATGTAACGCTGGTCAGCCAGCATGGAAAACTCGTTCACCCGTTTGCCGATGTGCAGGTCGGAACAGTGGAGCAGTTTCATTGGATGGCTCCTTTCTTGGTTTTCTACCATTTTATAAAATCTTTGGCCGATGTGCAATAAAAAAAGAACCGCCTTACAGACGGTTCTCTTTCCAAAACAAAGTATTACTTCTTGACTGCAACGGCTTCGATCTCAACCATTGCATCCTTGGGCAGGCGTGCCACGGCAAAGCAGGAGCGAGCGGGCTTGTGATCGCCAAAGTACTGGGCGTAGATCTCATTGAACAGGGAGAAGTCCTCCATGTCCTTCAGGTAGCAGGTGGTCTTGACCACGTCCTGGAGGGTCAGGCCACCGGCCTTCAGAACGTTGGACAGGTTCTCCAGAGCCTGAACGGTCTGGCAAGCCATGCTGTGTGCCAGCTCACCGGTGTCGGGGATCATGCCCAGCTGGCCGGAGGTGTACACGAATCCACCGGCTTCCACTGCCTGAGAGTAGGGGCCCAGGGCTGCAGGTGCCTTGTCAGTGTGCAGAAATTCCATGCTTGTGTTTCCTTTCATTTGACAGAAAAATGGGATATGCTCAAAAGGTCCGGGGCAGCTCATCTGCCCAGGGCTTGGGTCAACGCAGTTTTCAGTTGTTCCGCCGCTTTGCGGATGGTCTCACGGGGTGCCGCCAGATTCAGGCGGATGTGGCAGTCGTCACATTCCTCGGGGAAGAACCAGTGGCCGTAGTCCGGGGCAATGCGGCAGGTATCCTGGATGAAGGACCGGATGTTTTCCCGGGACACATGGGCCCCCAGATCGATCCACATGAGGTAGGAGCCCTCCAGGGGAGAGACCACGATGCCGGGAATCTCCTCCAGCTCCTGCTTCATGAACCGGTAATTCCCCCAGATCTCAGCCAGAACGGTGTCCAGCCAGGGTGCGCCCCCCTCAAAGGCGGCAGTGACGGCGATGTAGTCCAGGGTGCTGCCCAGACCGGTGCCCAGTTCCTTCTCGAACCGGTCGAACTTCTCCCGCTGGGCCTCCTCAGGCAGGACCAGGATGGAGTTCTTCATGGCCGCCAGATTGAAGGTCTTGCTGGCAGAGAAGAAGGTGATGGGCTTTCCCTCCCCTTCCCACAAAGTGGCAGCGGGGATATGGGCAAAGCCGGGCATGATGATATCGTGATGGATCTCGTCGGCCACCACCTGGACCCCGTACCGCCTGCACAGGTCCAGCATGGCCTTCAGCTCCTGCCGGGTCCAGACCCGGCCCACGGGGTTGTGGGGAGAGCAGAGGAGGAAGACCTTGACCTGGCCGGTCCGGAGCTTGGCCTCAAAGTCCGCCAGGTCCAGGGTGTAAACACCCTTTTCTTCCTTCAGGAAGTTGCAGACAACGGTACGCCCGGTCTGCCGGATGATGCGGTAGAAGGGGTAGTAAACGGGGGGCTGGACCATGATGCCGTCACCCGGCTGGGTGATGGCCCGGACCAGATGATACAGGCCGGTGACCACACCGGGGGTGGTGCGCAGCCATTCCCGCCGGAGGGTGTTCCCGTGTCGGGTCTCTTCCCAGCGGATAACACTGTCCAGAAAGCGGTCGGGGAGCTGGTAGTAGCCGAAAGCGCCCTGGTCCACCGCCTTGTGCAGAGCCTCACGGATGCAGGGGGCCACCTTAAAGTCCATGTCCGCCACCCACAGAGGGAGCAGATCCTCCTGGCCAAAGGTATCAGAAAGACCATCCCACTTAGCGCAGTCGGTATTTGCCCGACTGGGCAGGCTGATCTCTTTCAACATTTCATACAAGGAAATCCCTCCTTTTACTCAAATTGTAACCCAAGAAAACCCTTGATGCAAGGGACTTTCTCCCTTCCGGGAAAACCTTGGACAGGAGAACAAAACCGCCCTTCAATAACAGTTTTTCTTATATCATTCTGACGAGAAAAAAACGCTGTAAGCCCGCCATTTCCCTTGCCTGCCATAGGTTTTTTGTGATACAATGGCATTGTATTCCATACCAAATGAACAGGAGTGATTTCCATGAAATATACCTTCGGCCTCATCGGCACCGGCAACATGGGCGGCGCCATTGCCCGGGCAGTGAGCCAGACCCTGAAGGACGGCATCCTCTCGGACAAGAGCCTGGACAAGGCCCAGGAGCTGGCCCGGGAGTTGGGCTTCACCGCAGGCTCCAACCAGGAGGCCGCGCTGGAGAGCCGCTACCTCTTCCTGGGGGTCAAGCCCCACCTGATGGGCGGCATGCTGGAGAGCATCAAAGCTGACCTGGCCGCCTGCACCGAGGCTCCCGTCCTGGTGTCCATGGCAGCCGGCCTCACCATCGCTCAGATCCAGGAGATGGCCGGTTTGAACTGCCCCATCATCCGCATCATGCCCAACACCCCCGTGGCCGTGGGGCAGGGCGTGGTCCTCTATGAGACCAGCGCCGCCGTCACCCCCGAGATCCTGGAAGGTTTCCTCCAGGTCATGGGCAAGGCCGGTCAGCTCTGCCGCCTGGAGGAGTCTCTCATGGACGTGGGTGCCTCTGTCTCCGGCTGTGGTCCCGCCTTCGTCTACATGGTCATCGACGCCATTGCCGACGGCGGTGTGGCCTGCGGTCTGCCCCGACCCGATGCGGTGAAGTACGCCGCCCAGACCCTGCTGGGGGCCGCCCAGATGGTCCTGGAGTCCGGCAAGCACCCTGCTCAGCTGAAGAACGAGGTATGCAGCCCCGGCGGCTCCACCATCCAGGGGGTCCGCACCCTGGAGCAGCGGGGGGTCCACGCAGCCTTTATGGATGCGGTCATCTCCGCCTGTGAGAAGAACGCTGCTCTGGGCAAGTAAGCAGACCCGTCAAGTCCCTGCACATTCTCTGTGCAGGGACTTTTTTTGCATATAAATGCCGCCTCATCTTCCGATTGGAAGATGAGGCGGCATAACTGGAGTATGCTCCTATATCAACGTGTCGACCAGGTCACCCCAGAAGCAGAGGGCAAAGACAGGAGGACACAACAGAGCCAGAAGAAGCCCTCAGAAGTACATATACTTGTTGGCTTCCTTACGCAGCTCAGCACGGAAGTCGGGGTGAGCAACTGCAATCAGGTTCTCAACGCGCTGCTTGACGGTACGCTGACGGATCTTGGCTACACCGTACTCGGTGATGACCATGTCGGTGATATTTCTGGAGACGGACACGATGGAACCGGGGTCCAGGATGGGAGCGATACGGGATATGGTCCCCTTCTTTGCGGTGGAGCTCTGACAGAGCATGGCTCTGCCGCCCTTGGAATGGAAGGCACCGTAGGTATAGTCGGTGGCACCACCGGTGCCGGACCACTGCACATGGGCCACGGCTTCACAGGCCACCTGACCGGTCAGGTCGATCTGCAAAGCGGCGTTGATGGAGACCATATTGTCCTGCTTTGCAATATTTTCCGGATCGTTGGTGTAGCGCCCCCGACGCATCATGACACGGGGATGATTGTTCAGGTAGTTGTAGGTGAAGTTATCGGCGATGATGAAGGTACCCACAGACCAACCCTTATCCAGGTTCTTGTAGCGGTTGGTGACCACGCCCTTCTGGATCATATGGGCCATAGAGGCACCGATCTGCTCAGTATGGATGCCCAGGTCATGGTGGTTCATCAGCTCAAAGCCGATGGCGTTGGGGATGCCGCCAAAGCCCAGCTGAATGCAGTCGCCGTCATGGACAATGGATGCTGCCAGCTCCGCAATGGTCTTTTCCGCCTGGCCGATGGGGGGATCCTGCAGCTCGTACAGGGACAGGTCGGACTCGTAGATCACGTCAGCCATGGAGACGGGCAGTGCGCAGTCGCCGGGCAGGTGAGGAATGGCAGGGTTGACCTCGAAGATGATCTTGTCTGCGGAGTAGAAGGACTCCATCTGCCACTGCAGGTCGCAGGAGCAGCAGCAGTAGCCGTGCTCATCCATGGAGGAAACAGCGACGACAACGACGTTGGGGCGCTTGCAGCGGTGCAGCTCCTGGCCATAGTTGTGCAGGTGGATGGGGAAGTAAGAGACCATGCCGGAGGGATGGGTCTTACGGAAGTTGCCATCATAGAAGAAGGTGTTGTGATGGAACTTGTCCTTGTATTCCTCATCGTAGATCTTGTACTCGGGGCCCCAGCGATGCACGCAGGTCCACAGCTCGACGGGGTTGTTGGCGTCGATGCGGTCAGCGATGGTGTGCAGGTTGCGCAGCCACATACGAGGCTCGCAAGCGTGGATGGAGTTGACGATGCAGTCGCCGGACTCGAACAGTGCCAGAGCATCTTCCACGGTACCCAGCTTGGACTTGTAGATCTCCTCGTGGGTCATGCCTGCATAGGCATTGGACAGATACTCTTCATGCTTCTTGTGCTTCTTCAGCATGATGTCGGGGATATAACGAGAATAATTTTCGTAATGTTCGAACATTTTGGTGTATCCTCCTGTCTTTTTGATGTACTCCAGTGTGTGCTGTGCACAACTTTACTCACTTATTCTACCCCACCTTAGAAAAAAGGTCAATACAGTCTCAATGCGGTAGTTTGCCTAAATTTAGCCTTTGCTATTTGTTCATTTTGTCAAGTCTCATTTTGATACCCCACAATTTCCCTTCTTTTGTCGGATTTTACTTGGACTTTGGCCGAAAATCTGCTACAATGGGCCAAATCAAGTGGGGGCTCTCCCCCTTCACCGCAACATCTTATATAGGAGGTTCCCCTATGTTAGCACCCGGACTTTCCCATGAGATCACCTTTCCCGTCACCGAGGACCTGACCGCCAGGGTCGTGGGCAGCGGCACCCTGGACGTGCTGGCCACCCCTGTCATGATCGCCAAAATGGAGGAGGCCGCCTGGAAGGCCGTTTCCGACCATCTGGAGGAGGGAACCGGCTCCGTCGGTATCCTCATGAACGCCCAGCACCTGAGTGCCACACCCGTGGGCATGACCGTTACCTGCAAGGCAGAGCTCACCGCTGTCGAGGGCCGCAAACTGGTCTACAAGGTCAGCGCATGGGACGAAAAGGGCCCCATCGGCGAGGGCATCCACGAACGTGCCGTCATCCAGAATGAGCGGTTCGTAAATAAGGCTTACAGCAAGCTGGAGAAGTAACAAAAAGCAGAAGACCTAAGCCTCCCTCTGACGAGGGCGGTGGATTCGGCGCAAGCCGAAGCCGGAGGGAGAGATAACGCATCTTGAAGGATCGTCCGTTCCTTTTTGGTTTCGTTATCTCTCCCTCAGTCACTTCGTGACAGTTCCCTTGTCAGAGGGAGCCTTTCCCAGGTCCATCGATCACTTTTTTCTCAAAATTGCATCTTTATGCAGGATTTCAGGCACTCACAGCATGACTATATGTTGTGGGTGCCTTCGTCATTATTCCACTTTTTGTAGTTCTTTTGACTCTATTTTGTCATTTTTCACCCCCATTCTCCTGTTTTTGCACATTTTTCTTGATTTTTTCTTACATTTATGTTACAATGCAGTTACAATCGTTAATAATCAGAAACAGGAGTCGATTGCATTATGAAAAAACACCTGCCCAGTGCGGCCGTATTGGCTGCGCTTCTGCTGGTGCTTTGCCTGCACGCATTCGCCGCAGAACGCACTTCCTTCGATTCCGGTCTGAGTACGTCGGCTTCCTCCGGCGGCGGGTACATCTTTACCCAGTGCCAGGAACCCACATACACCGATTACATGGATGTGATCCCCGTTCTCACCGCCGCACCCACCAACGGGAACCTTCGTACCGCACCGGACATCACCGTCAATGGCACCTCCGTCGGCCACCTGGCCGCCAGAGTCACAGCAAACGGCGTCATCTATGTGGAGGCCGGTCCCATTCTGGAGGTCTTATATCCCGACATCTCCCTGACCACCCAGGACGGTCACCTGACCGCCATCAGCGGGGACCTGTCCTTCCATGCCATTGAAGATGACTGCTACTTCCTGGTCAACGACCGGTATCTCTATGTCCCCGGCGGGGTGATCCTCCAGGATGGAGAGGTCCTTCTGCCCGTGGATGTACTGGCAGAGGCCTTGGGCTGCTCCGTCCAGGGAAATGCCGAAGGACAGGACATTGTCCTGAAGCAGGTAGAGCCCGCAGTCAACGGACGCGCCTACAACGAGGATGACCTCTACTGGCTGTCCCACGCCATCTTTGCCGAGGCCGGCAACCAGCCCATGAAGGGCCGGATCGCCGTGGGCACTGTCATCCTGAACCGGGTGGCAGACCCCACCTTCCCCAACACGGTGGAGGAGGTCGTCTTCCAGCCCAACCAGTTCTCCCCCGTGGCCAACGGCACCATTTACCGGGACCCCGACAAGGACAGCATCGTGGCCGCCAAACTCTGCCTGGACGGGGTGAAGGAGGCGGATGACTGCCTCTACTTCAACGTGACCACCATGTATTCCTGGGCAGATCGGGCCCGCACTTACTTCTGCACCATCGGCGGACATAATTTCTATCTGTGACCGCCTGTCACACTCCATTCTCTTCTTTCTCTGCATTTACGCAAGAAACGGCCCTTCGGGGTCGTTTTTTGCATCCAGCACAAGAAAAGCCCAGGCTCCGCCGGGCTTTCCTTGTGAAGGGGCTTGCAGCCTGACTGCGCGCGCCCACCATG
>JAFVUT010000027.1 GCA_017502545.1 Ruminiclostridium sp. | reverse complement strand
GCTCGGCATCATGTCCATCGCCGAGGCCATGGATAAGGCCAACGAGGCAGAACTGGACCTGGTGAAGATCTCTCCCAACGCCGTCCCCCCCGTTTGCAAGCTCATGGACTACGGCAAGTACAAGTTCGAGCAGACCAAGCGAGACAAGGAAGCAAAGAAAAACCAGCGGGTCGTAGAAATCAAAGAAGTGCGTATGTCCCCGGGAATCGACGTCAACGATTTCAATGTCAAGGTCCGCAACGCCCAGAGATTCCTGGCCGATGGCAACCGAGTCAAGGTCGCAGTTCGCTTCCGCGGCCGCGAGATGGCTCACACCGATATCGGCAAGCGTCTGCTGGAAAAGTTCGCAGAAGACTGCGCAGAAGTGGCGACCATGGACAAAGAGCCCAAGCTGGACGGACGCCACATGACCATGTTCCTCTCTTGCAAGCAGAACAAAGAGAGCAAGAACAAAGACAACAAAAAGTAAAATCTTACAAAGGAGTTTTCCGCCATGCCTAAAATTAAGACTCACAGCGGCGCAAAGAAGCGTTTCTCCCTGACCAAGACTGGCAAGGTCAAGCGCGCCCATGCTAATAAGAGACACATCCTGAACAAGAAGACCACCAAGCGTAAGCGCGGCCTCCGTGCAGGCGCATATGCAGACAAGACCAATGTCGCTGCAGTGAAGCGCATGATCCTGTACAAGTAAGATCCCTGCACTACGATTTATTCACCACCCAATAATAGGAGGCTAACATACCATGGCAAGAGTTAAAGGCGCAATGATGACGCGCAAGAGAAGAAATAAGATCCTGAAGATGGCTAAGGGCTACTGGGGTGCTAAGTCCAAGCACTTCAAGATGGCCAACGAGCAGGTCATGAAGTCCCTGACCTACGCATACGTCGGCCGTAAGCAGAAGAAGCGCAACTTCCGTCAGCTGTGGATCGCTCGTATCAACGCTGCCTGCAAGATGAACGGCATGAACTACTCCACCTTCATGCACGGCCTGAAGCTGGCTGGCATCGAGATCAACCGCAAGATGCTGGCAGAGATGGCAGTCAACGACAAGGCTGCTTTCACCGCTCTGACCGAGATCGCAAAGGCAAAGCTGGCTTAATTTCCAACTTTACATGCTCAAATGCCCCGAGGGTCTCCTCGGGGCATTTTTTGCCTGTTGACAAACAGGCTTCATTGTGGTATCATACGATTAACAATTAAGTTAAATGTTAAACGTGGAGAAAGGAGGTCCCATGGGGATCCAACGAACCATGAAGGCCCTGGCCGACCCCACCCGGCGGGAGATCCTGAATCTCCTGAAGGCCGGGCGGCTGGCTGCCGGGGAGATCACCGACCGCTTCCCGGTGACGGCAGCGGCCATCTCCCGGCACCTGTCGGTGCTGAAGGAGGCCGACCTCATCCGGGACACCCGGGAGGGCAAGTACATCTATTATGACCTGAACACCTCTGTGCTGGAGGAGCTGACCCTCTGGCTGGCTGAACTGAAAGGAGACCCCAAAGCATGAACTACTGGAAAGAACACAAGAAATCCATCCTTCTCTCCATGGTGGTGACTCTTCTGCCCATCCTGGCCGGTCTGGTCCTGTGGAACCGACTGCCCGACCAGATCCCCATCCACTTTGGTCCCAACGGGGAAGCCGACGGCTGGAGCAGCAAGGCCTATGCCGTCTTCTTCATGCCTCTCCTTATGGTGGCGATACAGATCTTCTGCATCTTCATGACCAACTGGGACCCCAAGAAGAAAAACATCCACCGAAAGAACTTCGGCGTGGTCATCTGGACCATTCCCGTGATCTCCCTGCTGGTGGCTGTGGTCACCTACGGCACCGCCATGGGTGTGCCCATTGACGTGAACTTCCTGATGATGCTGGTGCTGGGTGTGGTCTTCTTCTTCATCGGCAACTACCTGCCCAAGTGCAAGCAGAACTACACCATGGGCATCAAGCTCCCCTGGACCCTCCACGACGAGGCCAACTGGGACTACACCCACCGTCTGGCGGGCAAGGTCTGGTCTATGGGCGGCTGTGCCATCATCCTGACCTCTTTTCTGCGCAATGCCTATGTCCTGCTGGCCATCGTCCTGGTGATGGTCCTGGTACCCACTGTGGCATCCTATCGGTACTACAAGGCAAACAAGACGGACGAGGAGTGACCTTCACAACTCCGGGAGGGCAAGGATATGAAACACGAACACATCATCGTAGGCGAAGGCACCCAGTATCCCCTGAAGGGTCTGCTGACCCTGCCGGACCTGGAGGACCACCCCGTCCCGGCGGTGGTCTTCGTCCACGGCTCCGGCGCCAGCAACATGAATGAACAAGTGGGGAAGCTGACCCCCTTCCGGGACCTGGCCGAGGGCCTGGTCCACCACGGTATCGCTTCCATCCGCTATGACAAGCGCTCCTTTGCCCACGGATTTAAAATGCTCCGGGACAAGAGTACCGTCATCACCGTCAGGGAGGAGACCATCGAAGACGCCATCCTGGCCACCGAGCTGCTGCGGCAGGACCCCCGGATCGATCCCGACAGGATCTTTATCATCGGACACAGCATGGGCGCCATGCTGGCCCCCCGCATCGATGCCGAGGGGGGCAGCTACCGGGGCCTCATCCTCATGGCGGGCACCCCCCGAAAGCTGGAGGAGGTCATGGCCGAGCAGGTGGACGAGGCCATCAACGAGATGAACTCTCTGCTGCAGAGACTGGCTGTCATGCGTACGTCGAAACTCATCTGCCGGTTTGACGGCCTGTATGACCTGACCGACGAGGAGGCCAAAAAGAAAAAGATGGGCGGCGGCACCACCCTGTATTACTTCAAGGAGATGGGGGAGCATCCAGCCTCCCACTACCTGACCTCTCTGGCAAAGCCCATTCTCATCCTCCAGGGGGAAAAGGACTTCCAGGCGAAGGCAGACCGGGACTTCAAGGCCTACCAGGACCTCCTGGCAGACAGGGAGAACGTGACCTTCCGGCTGTATGAGGGTCTGAACCACGCTTTCGTCCCCTCGGTCTACGGGAGGATCTCCAAGGCCAAGAAGGAGTACAACGTGGAGCAGCACATCGGCGAGGAGGTCATTTCCGACATCGCCAACTGGATCAAAACCGCGTCTGAATGATATAAGCCTGGATTTGCGCCCCCCAAGCCTCCCCTGTGAGGGGAGGTGGGCCGAAGGGCCGGAGGGGTGCGGGGGCCAAGGGTATGCTGTCGTACCGGTACGACAGTTTTATCCCAGGATCACACCCCTCAGGCTGCTTCGCATCCAGCTCCCCTCTAAAGGGGAGCCTCTTCCTGATCCTGTAACGACATTCTTTGACAGACTGCAAACCCCGCAGGCAAGAGCCTGCGGGGCTTTGTTGCGTTATTCGGTCGTACTCAATATCTCATTGCTCTTGTTCTCGATCTGGCTCACCTTCAGGTTCTCCGCCTCCTCGGGATCCACATCCTCCAGAAGTTCCAGCATCCGCTCGCCCATGTAGTTGGTCTTGAGCTCCTTGCCGTCCAGGGTGACCTTGCTGTAGGGGGTGAAGTTCTCGCCCATGATGTAGTACTTTCCGGCGATCTTCACGATGCAGTTGGCCTTGATCTCCTTAACACCCATCTGCAGGTCGGTGGGGGTGAAGGGGTTCTCGCCCCCGTAGATGTAGTAATTGCCATAGAGCATGTCATAGCCCAGGGCCTTCAGGTCAGCCAGGTAGGTCTCGCTGTGGCCGTGGTTCAGCTGATAGGTGAAGGTGGTGCCCACCTCCATCCCCAGCCGTTCCATCAGATGGGCAGTGAGCTGGTAGGTGTGCAGGTTCTCGTCCTTCTTCTCCATGTCAAAGTTGGACCAGATGATGTACTCGGTCTCATACATATCCCGGCTGTCCAGGTCGGATTCTGTCAGGTCGATGGCGGGGATGTGGTCCCCGTACATCACCAGGACCACCGGCTCCTCCCAGGCAGACAGGGTCTCGGTGAGTTCAGCCAGGAACAGGTCCATCTCATAGAGCTGGTTCACATAGTACTCCCACCGCCACTTGAGATCCTCGTCCGGGGCATCGGTCACCCGGATGACGGGGTCCTTCAGAGTCTCCTTGGCGGGATACTTGCCGTGGCCCTGGACAGAAATGGTGTAGATCATGTCCCGCTCTTCGGTGGACTCCAGGGCATCGGTGATGCAGCCGATGAGGACCTTGTCCTTGGCCCAGTCCTTGGGGGTCCGGCGGACGTAGTTCATGTACTCCACGCTGGTGTAAGTGTCAAAGCCGATGTTGCCGAAGACGGTGTTCCGGTTGTAGAAGACCGCCCGGTGGTTGTGGATGGCGTGGGTGGCAAAGCCCAAACTCTTCAGGTCAAAGGCCAGACTCTCGGCGGGCTGATCCTTCAGCACCGACTTGTAAGGGTACTCGCCCGGACCGAAGAACTTCACGGAAAGGCCGGTGAGGACCTCGAACTCCACGTTGGCCGTACCGGCACCGCAGGCGGGGACGGTCAGGTCGCCGCTGGAGTATTCCTCCTTCAGCCGGCGGAAGTTGGGGACCGCATCCTGGGAGAGCCGGATGGAGTTCACCCCCTCCGGGTCGATGAAGGACTCCAGCTGGAGGAAGAGGATGTTGGGATACTCCTCATCCACATCCTGCGGCGTCAGGTCGATGGTGCCGTCCTCCCGCAGCTCCTCCGGCTTGAAGATGTTCTGGATCATTTCCTCGCTGTAGTTAGCCGGCTTGCTGATGCCGGTGTTCAGCCAGGTGTTGATGAAGCAATAGACCACACCGTAGTCCCGGTAGGCGTAGGCCAGGTTGCCGAAGAAGGTCTGGACCTGACCGATGCGGATCATGAAGGAGGTGGAGGTCAGACAGAGGAAGAAGACCAGGACCACCACAGCAAAATTCCGCTTCCGCTTCACGTTTTCCTTCCGGGGGCCCTTCATGTACAGCCAGACCATGCCTGCAATGGCAGCCAGGACAGCCAGACCGATGAGGACCATGTGCCAGGGGGCCAGGTAGTTGGTGACGATGGTGGCGCCGTCCTTGACGTTGCTCAGGTCCTTCACCGTGAAGGGTGTCATCCTCTGGGTGAGGATGACACCGTTGATGATGCCGATGGCCAGCCAGAAGACGGATATGATAATAAAGGCAAAGACCCGCCGCTTGAACACCGAGGCGATGAGCAGGGTGGCAAAGATCAAAAGGGCGTTGTAGCAGAAGACCAGGGGTTCTTCCACAGCGAAGCGGATACCGCCCCAGATATCGGTGGTGGAGAACCGGCCCAGAGTCTCGATGATCAGGTTCAGAACCAGCGCCCAGACCACCGCAAAGGCAAAACTGTTCTGGGTCAGCTTTTCCACCCAGGCCCGCCTGGTCATGGATTCCGCTTCCTGGAGGCCCTGCTCGATCTTTCGGTCTATCTTTTCAAATTGATTGAATGTTTTCATAATTGATGCACATTCTTTCTGTGTCAAAAGTGGGTATCACTTGATGTGATATTATACTCCTCCAAAAGAGTGAAGTCAATCTTCGAGGGCTTTCGCGAACCTTACAAAAATGTGACAGCGAGCAAACCCAATGTTTCCGTTTTTTTCTGTCTGACCCTGCCGCATATCCTGCCGGATTTCGGCCATCATAACCACCAGAACGGCGCAAGACCGTTTGCCGTCTGCACAGGCGGCCTTGAATTTGAAAACATCATCTCAAAAAGGAGAAATCGATATGGCAAGCAACAAGTCTTCTTCCGGCACCAACCGCATCATGGTCCCCGAGGCCCGCGCCGCCATGGACCAGTTCAAGATGGAAGCAGCCAACGAGGTGGGTGTCAACCTGAAGAAGGGCTACAACGGCAACCTGACCTCCCGCGAGGCCGGCTCCATCGGCGGCCAGATGGTCAAGAAGATGATCCGTTCCTACGAGAACAAGCTGAGCAGCTCCGGTTCCACCGAGGAGTAACAACTGCTTTTCTGACGACTGCGAAAGAGCATAGACTGTCAGAATCCCCTAAGCCTCCCCTGTGAGGGGAG
>JAFVUT010000026.1 GCA_017502545.1 Ruminiclostridium sp. | reverse complement strand
GTGGAAGTCCCCGACCTGCGGGGCATGACCCTCTCTGAGGTCTACAGCGACAAGGAGATCATGGAAAACTTCTACGTGGTCCAGGGAGACATCGAGTACAGCGACAAGTACGAAAAGGACCAGATCATGGATCAGGACCCCTCTCCCAACCGGACCGCCGAGAAGGGCTCCACCATCACCGTTACGGTGAGTGGCGGCCAGGAGGCCGTGGAGATGATCGACGTGACCAACTACACCTATGAGGAGGCTGTGAAGGCCCTCCAGGCCCTGGGTCTCAAGGTGGCATCCCCTGAGTATGAGTACTCCGAGGATGTGGAAAAGGATTGGGTCATCTCCTACACGCCCCCCAAGGGCACCGAGCTCTACCCCGGCGACCAGGTCCACCTGGTCATCAGCAAGGGTCCCGAGGAGACCCCTGTGGTGGTCCCCTCGGTCACCGGTCAGTCCCTGGAGAAGGCCACCAAGATGCTGGAGGACCTGGGCCTCACCGTGGCAGGCACCGAAGAGGTGGCCAGCGACCAGCCCGCAGGCACCGTGGTCTACCAGAGTATCGCCCCCAACACCGAGGTCACCGAGGGTACGGCCATCACCCTGCACTACAGTAAGGGTCCCGAGGCCAAGCCCATCACCTCCAAACCCCTCACCGTGGTCCTGCCCCCCGAGCCCGAGAGCGTCACCGTGCGCATCACGGTGGGCGGTCAGGAGGTCTACAACGACGTGGTGAGCACCTCTGCCGGGACTCTGGTCACCACCGTCAGCGGCACGGGGAGCCAGGAGGTCTGCGTCTACATCGACAACCAGCTCCTGGAGACCTACACGGTAAATTTTGACGCTTGAGTGTGAACCTATGAGTGAACAGAAACGAGAAGGGACCATCCTCAAGGCCCTGAGCGGGTTCTATTACGTCCAGTGCGGCGAGGAACTCATCACCACCCGGGCCCGAGGCAAGTTCCGTTACAAAAAGATCACCCCTCTGGTGGGGGACCGGGTGTCCATCACCCTCCAGGATGACGGCTCCGGCTCTCTGGATGAGATCCTGCCCCGCCGGAACTTCTTCCAGCGGCCTGCCGTGGCCAACATCGACCAGATGGTCATCATCTGCTCCGGTGCCATCCCGGTGACCGACCCCTTCCTGGTGGACCGGATCACCGCCCTGGCCGAGAGCAAGAACTGCGAGCCCATCATCTGCATCAACAAGTGGGACCTGGTCCAGGCGGAGGAGCTCTTTGACATCTACACCGCCGCCGGCTTCCACACCATTAAGGTGAGCGCCGAGACCGGCTTGGGCATCGAAGAGCTTCGGGGCCTCCTGGCCGGAAAGGTCTCCGCCTTCACCGGCAACTCCGGCGTGGGCAAGTCCAGCATCCTCAATGCCCTCCAGCCCGACTTCGGCATCGCCACGGGAGAGATCAGCGAGAAGCTGGGCCGCGGCCGCCACACCACCCGCCATGTGGAGCTCTTCGAGGTCTCCGGCGGCCTCATCGCCGACACCCCCGGCTTCTCCGCCTTCGACACCGACAAGGGCGAGATCCGGGAGAAGGAAGTCCTCCAGCACACCTTCCGGGAGTTCAAGCCCTATCTGGACCAGTGCCGGTTCATTGGCTGCGCCCATGTGAAGGAGAAGGGCTGCGCTGTCCTGGCGGCCCTCAAGGCCGGGGACATCCAGCCCAGCCGCCACCGGAGCTACGTCCGGCTCTATGAGCTGGCCAAGGAGAACAAGCCCTGGGAAAACCCCAAAGGATAAGCAAAAACGTCTGCCTCTGCATAGACTGAGGCAGACGTTTTTATGTCTTGAGAGGAGGTATCGGCATGAAAATGGTGGTGGTGAACGCCCCCAAGGCCCTGGCCGGGGTGCTGAAGAAGCTCTTCCATATGAAGGAGAAATAAGCATATCTTCCGCCGTTGGCTCATAGTCTGTGATACAAACTATTTACCCGAAAGGAATGGTCACGACTATGGAACTGGAACTCCGGCGAGAGAATGTCCGGTGCTGGCAAGCCGTCTGCCGCACCACCCTGGAACAGGAGGAGACGGCGGAAATCATCGTTCCGGATGCCTGCCCGGATATCTGGCAGGTTTTGGACAGCCAGGGGCGGATGCTTCTCCAGCGGAAGGAGCCCCAGGAGGGCAGGGGGGAGTTTTCCGGTCTCATCCGGGCCTCCATCCTCTACCAGCCGGAGGGAGAGGGGCCGGTCCAGTCCATGGAGGCCGCTCTGCCCTTTTCTGTCTCTCCGGACCTGCCCCAGGTGACCCGGCGGTGTATCCTCCGGGGAGAACCCCGGCTTTTATCGGTGGACGTCCACCTGCTCAACCCCCGGAAGGTCCTGGTCCGGGCCAGCTGGCAGATAGCGGTGGAGG
>JAFVUT010000308.1 GCA_017502545.1 Ruminiclostridium sp. | reverse complement strand
TCGGTGCCCAGGCTGCCGGTGCCCGTGCCGTCACCGCCACCTCCTCCGCCGGTCTGGCCCTCATGTATGAGATGATGTACGTGGCTGCCTCCAGCCGCCTGCCCATCACCCTGGCCTGCGTGAACCGTGCCCTCACCGGCCCCATCAACATCAACAACGACCACTCCGACTCCATGGGCATCCGGGATGCCGGCTGGATCCAGATCTACACCGAGAACAACCAGGAGGCCTATGACAACTTCCTCCAGGCCATGCCCATCGGTGAGCACCCCGACGTCCGCCTGCCCGTGATGATCTGCCAGGACGGCTTCATCACCAGCCACGCCCTGGAGAACATCACCCTCCTGGACACCGAGTCTGTGAAGAATTTTGTGGGTGAGTACAATCCCGAGAACTACCTGCTCAAGAAGGAGAATCCCCTGGCCATCGGCCCCTACGACCTGGGCTGTCACTACATGGAGCACAAGATCCAGCAGGCCGAGTCCATGAAGTTCGCCAAGCACCGCATCCTGGAGGTGGCCGCCGAGTTTGAAAAGGTCACCGGCCGGAAGTACGGCCTCTTTGAGGAATATCAGATGGAGGATGCCGAGGTGGCTCTGGTCCTCATCGGCTCCTCTGCCGGCACCGCCAAGGCCGCCGTGGACGAGCTCCGGGACCAGGGGATCAAGGCTGGTCTCATCAAGATCCGGGTCTTCCGTCCCTTCCCCGCCGAAGAAATTGCAGAGGCCCTGAAGAACGTGAAGGCCGTGGCCATCATGGACAAGGCTGAGAGCTTCTCTGCCCAGGGCGGCCCCCTCTTTGCCGAGGTCCGCTCCGCCCTGTACGACCTGGAGACCCGCCCCAGGGCCGTGGGCTATGTGTACGGCCTGGGCGGCCGTGACATCACCCCCGCCCACTTCCAGGGGGTCTATGGCCGTCTGTTGGACATCGCCAATGGTGGGGACCTGGGTCCCGTCTACACCCATCTGGGACAAAGGGGGTAAGCCGACATGGAAATGGAAAGAACCTATCATTTTAAGAAAACTCTGGAGAAGAAGGAACGCTTCGCCCCCGGCCATCGTCTGTGCGCCGGCTGCGGCGCAGGCATCGCCGTCCGTGGTGTCCTCCGTGCCCTGAACGAGGAGGACCGTGCCGTCATCGGCAACGCCACCGGCTGCCTGGAGGTCAGCTCCTTCCTCTACCCCTACACCGCCTACGAGGACAGCTACATCCACACCGCCTTTGAGAGCGCCGGTGCCAGCCTGTCCGGCGTGGAGGCGGCCTACAACGCCCTCAAGCGCAAGGGCAAGGTGAAGGATACCGTGAAGTTCATCACCTTCGGCGGCGACGGCGGCACCTACGACATCGGCTTCCAGTCCCTGTCCGGTGCCATGGAGCGGGGCCATGACCTGACCTACGTCTGCTACGACAACGAGGCCTACATGAACACCGGCATCCAGCGTGCCTCCTCCACCCCCCGCTTTGCCAACGCCACCACCTCCCCCGTGGGCAGCGTGGTCCCCGGCAAGAAGCAGAACAAGAAGAACCTCACCGACATCATCGCCGCCCACAACGTGCCCTATGTGGCCCAGACCACCTTCATCGGCAACTTCCGCGACCTGTACACCAAGGCACGAAAGGCCATCTACACCCCCGGCGCCTCCTTCCTGAACGTGATGGCTCCCTGCCCCAGAGGCTGGGAGTATCCCGCCGAGAAGCTGCCGGAGATCTGCCGTCTGGCGGTGGAGACCTGCGTCTGGCCCCTCTTTGAGGTGGAAAAGGGTGTGTGGCGTCTGAGCTACGAGCCCAGGAAAAAGCTCCCCGTGGAGGAGTACCTGCGTCTCCAGGGCCGCTTCCGCCATATGTTCAAGCCCGGCAACGAGTGGATGATCGAAGAAGCCCAGAAGACCGTGGACGAGAACTGGGAAAAGCTCCTGGCCAAGTGTATGGGCTGATGCCTGGATCAATATAAGAAAAGCTCCCTCTGACGAGGGAGCTTTTTTGCTGCCATAGATAAGCCCTTTGGGTTTACAACCCCTCCGACTCGCCTGATGGCGAGCCACCTCCCCTTGCACAGGGGAGGCAGAGGCGAGGTCAAAACCTCAGGCTCACTTGTGTAAAGGGAGCTGTCAGCGAAGCTGACTGAGGGATTGTAGGCGTGGCAGGAAAATACTGCGTTGGTAAGAATAGATTAAAACTCCAGCACCAGGCCGCACTCCATCTGCTGGGCCTTGTCTCCCAGCATGTCCTTGAGGATGTCGTAGGCCTCCAGGCCGGTGCAGTGGCCGGTGACCACCCGCTCCACTCCGGTCTCCTGGAGCCGCTGGCCGAACTCCCGCACCGTATGGATGGGGGACTCGAACAGGTGGAAGCCGCCGATGATGGCGTGGACCTTCTTGCCGGGGAAGGCCTGCATGGCCTCCATGAGGATGGTGTCGGTGCCGGCATGGCAGCAGCTGTTGAAGACCACCAGACCCTTGTCCGTGTCGAAGATCAGGCTCTGCTCGTGGCGGAAGTCGTCGTACTGGTACTGGTCGCCGATCTTTAAGAACATCCGGTAGAGCTGACCGTAGTAGTCCAGGTCCTGGGTGGTGTGGCCCAGCAGGTACACGTTGGGGGCCAGCTCCACCTTGCCTTCGGCGTACTGGATGCGGTCCTGGTAGGTCTCCAGGATGCCCTTCTTGATGCCGATATAGTCGATGGTCTCCATCTCGTGGCTGCCGTAGCAGTTCTCGGCGCTGGGGGAGCGGAGCCAGAACTGGGCTTTGGAATTCTTCTCGAAGAAGGTGTCCATACCGTCGGAGTGGTCATAGTGGGCGTGGGAGAGGATGCCGAAGTCCACGTCGGCCAGGTCGATGCCCAGCTTCTCGGCGTTTTCGGCGAAGAGGGGACCGGCACCGGTGTCCAGCAGGTACTTGCGGCCTTCGAACTCGATATAGATGGCCAGGCCCCACTCGGGGGTCAGGTCGGGGTTGTTGGAGAGGTTATCAATGAGGATGACAGCGCGCATGGCGGGTCACGTCCTTTCTGTTGGTTATTATTTGATATTATAGGGCCTTGCAGAGATTTCTGCAAGGTCTTTTCTTGCGGCGGGAGCAGCGGAATGGTCAAGACCATTCCCTACATGGCGTGGCACTATGCTTGTAGGGGCCGATGCCCACATCGGCCCACCAACCTGGGTCAAACCCTATGGGTGGTGGGCGATTCGTGAATCGCCCCTGCGACCTGTTTTTTCGACGAGATGTTATGCAGGGGCGGATTCCATATCCGCCCGCGTGTCATACTCCCCGCCCCTCTCCGCATACACTGCCCCAAAAGGAGGGGTGCTATGGAAGGATATGAAGGGGTGCTGCCTCGGTTTCTTCGAGAAGCTCTGGCCCTGGAGACCCGGCCTGTGGAGGAGCTACGCCTCCGGGAGGGACAGCCTCTGGCGGCCTCGGCGGCAGGGCGGGAGTGGACCCACCCGGCCTGGAGGAGCCGGGTCCTCACGGAAGAGGACCTGCGCCGGGTCCTGGAGACCGCCGGTCGGGGGTCGGTCCACACCATTCTGGACCAGCTGCGGGAGGGCTACGTCACCGCTCCCGGCGGCCTTCGCATCGGGGTCTGCGGGGAGGGGGCCCTTCAGGAGGGAAGGCTCCTGTCCTTCCGGCGGGTGACCTCCCTGGCCATCCGCTTTCCCCGGAAACTCCCCGGGGTGGCCCGGCCTGTGGTCCCCAGGCTTCTGGAAGAGGGCCGCCTGGAGAGCACCCTCATCCTCTCTCCGCCCGGGTGGGGAAAGACCACCCTTTTGCGGGATC
>JAFVUT010000307.1 GCA_017502545.1 Ruminiclostridium sp. | reverse complement strand
GGGGAGGGGGAGGGAGGCAACAAGGTCTCCGGCGCGCGTGGGTGGGGGTGTGTTCCGATGACACGTATCCGGGGTACCCCCCTACCCCCATACCTAGCATGGTACCCCGGAAAAAGGGCGGGCCTTCCGCCGCCGCCCCCCCGGTAGGTCCCACAGCCATTCCAGACTTGCCCCCACGGCCTCGATATCACTCCCGACAGAAGGGGATGCCCGGAAAAAGAGGGGTGGGGGTTTTTGTAATTCGGAGTAAAAATATTATATCGGCCCCCTAAAGAGGTGGTTTCGCAGACTGTCAGGGCAGGAATTTGGATTTATAGGGGTGTTTTCGGTCTGTTGTGCCGTTGTGATGCCACCATAGATGAAAATAACAGGGGGAAACTTTCATTTTGCCTGGGAAATATTCGAAGTATAGTTGGAATTATTCGGGCCAACAGGAAAGAGCGTGATTAACGCAAAATAAACGGGAATTACTGTGAATAGATACCGGCTTTCCAATCTATCATGTGAAAACGGGAAGTTGGAGGGAGTGCGTTTCATAGTTGAATTGTAGGTTGCTTTAACCATTTGAAGTGTGGGGCGGGGGAGAGGGACAAAATGGCCCCATCTGAGGGGCATAAAAAAGAGGGGCGTTTTCTCTGGTTGCCCCTTTTGACCCCTTACCCACGTTTTGACCCCTTACAGTACCCCTTATGGGGTTTACAGCGGTTACGCACAATTTACACTTTTCCGGAAAGTCGTTGAAAAATAAGGGAAAAATGAGAATGGTTTGACAGCCATTTATACCTTATTTAATATTTGTGGTAATTCGACTCCCCCCGCCTCCACCAGAAAAGAAACACCATTTGTCTGCCAGACAAATGGTGTTTCTTTTCAATGAAATAAATCCCTTGCGGGATTTGTGAAATAACGCTTTGCGTTGTGAAATAGCTGACGCTATGAAATACGCTGCGGCGTATGAGGGATTTATTTCACATTTTGCCGGTAAGGCAAAATATTTCATAATCCGCAGGATTATTTCATATTGCGCAGCAATATCTCATTTGATATGCTATCATATTGGCAGAGGTGAGGATAATGAAAGAAAATAAACTTGTTGAATTATCAATGGACTTTGCAATTAAAATCATCAAACTCTGCGAAACGATCAACGGACATTATTCTCTTGTTAATCAATTGGAACGCTCTGCCACCTCGATCGGTGCCAACATTCACGAAGCCAACTACGCCCACGGAAAACCTGACTTTATTGCTAAACTTCAAATTGCATTGAAAGAGTGCTACGAAACGGAATATTGGTTAGAATTGTTTGTGAAATCAGATATCCTGAATAGAGAAAGGGCGGTCGCTCTTTATAACCAATGTGGTACGATTCGCCGTATCCTGATTGCTTCCATCAACACCGCAAAGAAGAACAGTGATGGCAAGCAGTAAAGAATACATAGCATTTATTTAGAACAATGCAGGGAGGCATGAACTTCCGGATGGGTTATATTACAGTTGTGTTTCAAATTTCCGGGGCTTATTGACACAAATGGCTCCCCGTTGTAAAATGCACATGGTAATTTTCGGAGGATTCCGAAAAGCCAACAATGGAATATTTGATTTTTCTGACCACCTGTGGTAGAAAAATTTTGAAAAGGGACGTCCCTTTTCTCGTGTTCTGCTGACGCAGAACACGAATTCCTTTCCCTTCGGCATGATGCCCGGGAACCGGGCTTATGCATACACATCCCGCGCAAGCGGGGAAATCTTTTAAGGAGGAACAATCCAATGAGAAACTTCAAGAAGATTCTCAGCCTGGTGCTGGCACTGGCTATGATGCTGTCCGTCATGGTCGTCGGCGCAGGCGCAGCATTCTCTGATGAAGCTGACTTCTCTGACGAGTATGTTACCGCAGCAGAAGTTCTGACCAATCTGGGCGTGCTGAAGGGCTACGAAGACGGCAGCTTCCAGCCCAAGGACACCATCACCCGTGCAGAGACTGCTGCTCTGATCTACCGCATGGCTACCGGCGACGTCGCTGATGCTAAGACCGACATCTACACTCAGATGACCAACGGTTTCACCGACGTTCCCAACGGCAAGTGGTTCGCTGGCTACATCAACTTCTGCGCTAACTCCCAGTACATCCTGGGCATGGGCGACGGCACCTTCGGTCCCCAGAAGAATGTCACCGGCTATCAGACCCTGGCTATGATCCTGCGCGCTGCTGGTTTCGACAAGGACGGCGAGTTTGCTGGCCCCGGCTGGGAAACCAAGACCGCTTCCTTCGCTGAGAAGCTGGGCGTTCTGGAGAACGTGAAGGGCACCGAGGACCTGGGCGCTCCCGCTACCCGTGAGCTGGTTGCTGAGCTGCTGTTTGCTGTTATGTCCAAGGTTGATCTGGTCCACTATGCTCCCTTCTGGGGTTACACCTCCCTGGGCGAGACCCTGGGCGAGAAGGAGTTCGATCTGGTTAAGGTCGAGGGCGTTGTCTGGGCTAACGAGGAAGCAAACCTGGGCACTGGCGACTCCCTGAAGGCTGGCGAGACCCAGATCTTCACTAACACTGTTAGCGATCCTTACGAGCTGTCCACCGGTCTGGACATCATCGGTGAGCAGGTCACCTTCTGGGCTGCTGACGATGTTGCTCTGTGCACCCCCATCTCCAAGGCTGACACCACCACCGAGTGGTCCAACACCACCTACAACTACCTGAGCGATAAGGACATGGAAGCTTGCGACGAAGACTTCCTGGGCCACACCGTCTACTACAACTATGACCTGGCAAACCAGGCAGCTAAGAACCTGATGGGCAAGGGCGTCTATGTCAAGGTTATCGACAACCCCGATGCTACTGACTATGTCATGGTTGAGAAGATGTCCCTGTCCACCGTTAACTACATCGACAACGATGGCGATGTGAAGCTGGACTGCAAGTCCGCAGAGATCGATGCTGAGGATGTTGTCTACACTGGCATCGCAAAGGATGACGTTGTTCTGTACATCGACATCGACGGCACCACCTTCATCGAGAAGGCTCCCTACATCACCGGCTACATCACCAAGGTCAACCACTACGCAAAGGCTGACGATACCGCTACCATCGGCGGCGAGGCTTATGCTGAGTCCACCATCGCTCCCTGCAACGATGCTGATGTTCACGACTTCAACCTGACCAAGAACGCAGAGTCCACCTATGACAAGACCTACAACGACAAGGTCTACAACTACTATCAGGATGCTTACGGCAACATTGTTGCTTGGGCATTCGCTTCCGAGAATGACTTCGGCTACGCTCTGATCCTGCGCTACGACGAAGTTGTTGTGGAATCTCCCTTCGCTCAGGACGAGCTGTGGGTCGAGTACCTGACTGCTGACGGTTCCGTCGAGCAGGCTGTCATCGACACCGACGAGGGCGCATTCTTCGCAACTCCCGACCAGAAGGCTGCTGGTAAGGTCGTCAACTTCCGTATCGACGATGAGGGTGAATTCGTTGTTGTCTATCCCTGCGACGACGTTGCTGACACCACCATGACCGTTGACGCTGACGAAGAGCTGGCATTCACCAAGACTCTGAAGACCCCCGCACAGTGGAATCCCGTCATCTGGGGTCCCCAGTGGCCTGGTTATTGGACTGAGGCAGAGTACACTTCCGCTAAGTTCGATGCTGACAACGTGGTTGCATTCTACTATGATGTGATCAACGGCAAGGCTGTCTACGGTGTCAAGACCGGCGCTGACGCTCTGGCTGACCTGGAAGGCCGTGAGGTCGAGCTGGCTCAGTGGGACAAGACCGATGCTACCACCTATGACCAGATCGGCGAGCTGATGATGGTCAACATCGACGGCATCTACGCTGCTGACAAGCAGTATGCTTACATCACCTCCGACGACTATGATCACGAGATCACCGCTGACGGCAATGTCTATACCTTCGCAGCAGTCAACGCTGACGGCGAAGAGATCATGCTGAAGACCGAGATGCCTCATATGGGCGGCACCTTCGATCTGCCTGCAGAGGGCGACGTTGTTGAGTACGTCCAGTACAAGCTGAACGTTGTCGGCAAGGGCGCAGTCGAGGCTAACTGGATCGTTGAGGTCCTGGACGGCGCTGACCTGCGTGTTGTTGAAGGCGAACTGTATGCATTCAGCGACAACGACCTGAGCAAGTTCGTTGTTGTCAACGAAAATGGCTCCTTCACTCTGAAGGCTACCGCTAAGTTCGTCAACGTCTCCGGCACTGCTGGCGACATCGTTCTGGAGCGCGACGATGCTCACGAGGGTATCGTGATCTTCGAGGACGGCGAGGCTCTGGCAGTCTTCGTTGAAGTTCTGGAGGACGGTGTGCCCGACCTGCTGCCCTGATCAACTTGATCTAAGCACAGTTTTGAGCAAACCTTAAAACTTCATGTTTTTTCCAGCCCCGGGTCTCCCGGGGCTGGTTTTCTACCCGAACCAAAGGAGGGTCCCCCATGACCGCAACGACAAACAAATACCACGTCCGGGTGACCCTGTTCGGCATCGTGACCCTGGAAAATCACCTGGGTCGGGTGGTGGAGAACCCCTCCCGTCAGGCCCGGCCCTGGCTCCTGCTCAAGTACCTCCTGACCCACCGGGAGCGGGCGGTCACCATGGCGGAGCTCCATGGGGCCCTCCCTGTGGATGGGGGAGAGGCCGCCTACCGGGTCCGCCTGAACCGTCTGCGGGAGGCCCTGGCCCCCTTGGGCCTGGACGGCAAAAGCGGCCTGGTCCAGTTCGGCGGCGGCACCTATCGGCTCAACCCCCGGTACACCCTGGAGACCGACGTGGACCGGTTCCTGGATCTGGCGGCTCAGATCCGGGCCTGTCCCCAGGAGGACCCTGCCGGGCTGTCCCTCTGCAAGGAGGCCCTGGCCCTTTACGGCGGCTCCTACCTGGGCAAGACCGGCTCCGCCCCCTGGGCTGCCCCCTATCGGGACTACTACCACCAGGAGTTTACCGCCCTGGCCAGGACCACTCTGGCCCGCACCCGCCTGCTGGGGGATGACCGGGCTCTGGACCTGCTGTGTATGCGGGCCCCTGGGGCCGCCCCCGAGGAGGGGGAGCTCCATGGGGATATCTGCCGCTACCTGCAGGAGACAGGCAGGGAGTTCGACCTGATCCGCTATGGGGCCAGACCGGCCAAGGCTCCCAAAAAGAAACAGGCCCCCAAGGGCCACGACATCCTCAGCAAGCTCATCATTGAGAAGGGGCTGGTCTACACGGTGGCGGCCAACAGTGAGGAACGTCCCCTGCAGTATGTCCGCCGGGATGAGCCCGCCCTGACCCAGGCCTACCGGGAGTTTGGCCTCCGCGGGCTGCTGACGGCTGTGGCCCGGGACATCCACCGGGGCCGTGTCCGCACCCGGGCAGACTCCAAGCTGACCCGGGCTCTGCGCAAGTGCATCCACGCCATGACCCTGGAGACCTTCCTGGCCCTGGAGGAGGAGGCGGCGGTTTCCCTGCTGGCCACCATGGCGGAACGGTCTCTCCTGGACCCCTGCTATGATCCCGCCGAAGATGTGCCGTGAGATAAGGGGCTGCTGTAAGTTGCCGCAGCCCCAGTGATATTGAGCCTGCGGCTCAGTGAAATACGCTTTCAGCGTGTGATATTCGGCCTTAGGCTGAGTGATATTACCCCTTTGGGGTAGTTGTGGTGTCCCTGCGGGACCGATTTGAAAGGACCTGTTGCAAATTGATTTGCAACAGGTCCTTTTTGACAGAGGGGTGTTATCCAGACGGAAAAAATGTCGTATCGGTACGACAGTATACCCTTCGACCCCGCCCCCTCCGACTTCGGCTTCGCCGAAGCCACCTCCCCTCACAGGGGAGGCTCAGGCGGGGGCGGCAAAGGGCCTGCCCATCTTGGGGTGGCTTTCGATGGAAAATAATTGACCGCTTTCGGATTTTACTATATAATAATGAGGCAGACTGTGGGGGGACCCAGGAAGATCCTCCCATGGGTGCCAAAGGTTTTTCCGGTGTTACGGGGGAGCGTGGATTGACAACACCCATTCCCTATGATATAATAATTCGATTTAACGAGTGCCTGTGCCGACGTGCTGAAAGGCATCCTGCAAATTGATTTCCTACGGCGTTTTTTGGAGGAAAGGAGACACTATGACTGCAATGACTGCTGCAAATATGCCTCTTGCTTTTGCCGACGGTATCGGTGTTTCCATTTCTGTTTTTGATTTTTTCTGGTTTCTTTGATTTGTATTTGCAGATCGGAGAGGCCAGTTTTTTTTCAGTGTCTATCCATTTGATTTTATTATAGATAACAAGTGATTTAGGAGGATGTATTCATGGCAAAGAGAACTGATATCAAGAAGATCCTGATCATCGGCTCCGGTCCTATCGTCATCGGTCAGGCCGCTGAGTTCGACTATGCAGGCACCCAGGCATGTCTGGCCCTGAAGGAAGAGGGTTACGAAGTTGTTCTGTGCAACTCCAACCCCGCCACCATTATGACCGACACCATCATTGCCGATAAGGTCTACATGGAGCCTCTGACCCTGGAGTATGTGGCAAAGATCATCCGCTATGAGCGTCCCGATGCCATCATCCCCGGCCTGGGCGGCCAAACCGGTCTGAACCTGGCCATGCAGCTGGAGAAGAAGGGCGTTCTGAAGGAGTGCCGTGTGAAGCTGCTGGGCACCTCCAGCGCCTCCATCGAGCGTGCCGAGGACAGAGAGCTTTTCAAGGAGCTGTGTGAGTCCATCGGTGAGCCCGTTATCCCCTCCGAGATCACCTACGATCTGGAGCAGGCCAAAGCGGCAGCTGCC
>JAFVUT010000306.1 GCA_017502545.1 Ruminiclostridium sp. | reverse complement strand
ACACCGGTCACAGGTGTAGTCGAGCACAGACTTAGCCTGCCCTTCCAGGACCAGAACATCTGCGATGTTCTTCACTCGGCCGGTCACCTGGACAGGCTGGGTGATGGGCTGTTCACCAAAGAAGTCCTCCTGGGTGAGATCAAGAGTAAAATCGAAGGGAACAGCGGCCCCGGGCACATGGATGATCTCTCTAAGATTCAGTCGCATAGCACAATCCTCACATGGTACAGAAAGCATTTTAACAAAAAAGATGGCAAATGTCAAATACTTTCTTCATTTTTTTGAATTCTGTGATATAATACGGATACCACTGGTTTCGCACCTATGGTATGCTGTCAATATCGACAGACACCTTATATAGTATACAACGATTTCCCCTCCCTGGCAATTGGCAGGATAGAGAAATCAAGGGAAGAAAGGTTGCGATTTTTATGCGGGAATTCACCATCGGGCAAAATGACGCCGGCCAGAGACTGGACCGGTGGCTGAGCAAGACCCTCCCCGTCCTCCCTGCCCCACTGGCTCAGAAGTACATCCGCATCAAGCGGGTCAAGCTCAACGGCAAAGGGGCCAAGCGGGACACCCGCCTCCAGAAGGGAGACCTGCTCCAGCTGTACATCAACGATGAGTTCTTTGAGACCCCCACCCCGGAGAATGCCTTCCTGTCGGTCTTCAAGCCTCAGCTGAACATCGTCTATGAGGATGAGAACCTGATGCTCCTGGACAAGCGTCCCGGCATGGTGGTCCACCCCGACGAGACCGAGCGGGTGAACACCCTCATCACCCACATCCAGGCCTACCTTTATCAAAAGAAGGAGTGGTCCCCTTACTGGGAGAACTCCTTTGCCCCCGCCCTGTGCAACCGCATCGACCGGAACACCGGCGGCATCGTCATCGCCGCCAAGAATGCCGAGACCCTGCGGATCATGAACCAGAAGATCAAGGACCGGGAGGTGGAGAAGTCCTACCTGTGCATCGTCCTGGGGACCCCCAAGCCCGCCGAGGGCAGACTGGAGAACTTCCTGGTGAAAGACGAGGGCAAGAAGCAGGTCTTCGTCCACAACAAACCCGTGGAGGGAGGCCGGACGGCCGTGACCCTCTACCGGACTCTTGCCAAGCGCAACGGCCTGTCCCTGGTGGAGTGCCGCCTTATCACCGGCCGTACCCATCAGATCCGCGCCCAGATGGCCGCCGCCGGCCATCCCCTCCTGGGAGACGGCAAGTACGGCCGGGAGCGGGAGAACAAACGATTGGGCAAGACCAACGGACAGGCTCTGTACTCCTATAAGCTTTCCTTCCCCTTCACCACCGAGGCAGGCTGCGTGGAGGGACTGAAGGGCAAGGAGTGGACGGTGACCGACGTGCCTTTTGTGGAGGAGTATTTCCCCGGGGTGACGGTGGACTGAAAGACTGGATTTTCCCACTCGACTTTTTCCCTGCCCGGTTGACAGGATTCTATCTTTCTGCTAAAATTGTTACAATCTTAAATTGGAAAACAGGATATTGAGTCTTTCCAAAGCAAGACACGACCGCCGCTGAGCACCATCCCCCGCCGCTCAGCCTCCAAGGCCACACGGACAGCCGGGTCGAATGCCGAGCTCCGCATGATGCGGCGGCAACTTCTGTTGCCTTATTGATTGGGTTAAAAGCCCAAGTTTTATAAGTTGGTAACTTAAACCAAACCATTGCTTCCGAGCATACAAACTTGTGAAATGATCAATAAGAGTAGTAAAAGTAAGTTTCTTTGCTATATAGACTCTCAATCATCTGTGATTTCCCCCGGAAAGGTCTCTTTCTACCCGAAATCTCCAAGTGACTGTATGCCGTTGGCGTACAGTCACTTTTTGTTTTTTGGAGGGATGCTCTTATGAAAAAAATCATCGAGCTGAAAAACATCACCAAGTCTTTTGACGGGGAACAGCCCGTTCTGGATAACATCGACCTGGACATCTACGACAACGAATTCCTCACCCTGCTGGGCCCCTCCGGCTGCGGCAAGACCACCCTGCTGCGCCTCATCGGCGGCTTTGAGACCCCCGACTCCGGCGACATCATCTTCCTGGGGGACCGGATCAACGACGTACCCCCCTATAAGCGCAACGTCAACACCGTCTTCCAGAAGTATGCCCTCTTCCCCCACCTGAACGTCTTCGACAACGTGGCCTTCCCCCTGCGTGAAAAAAAAGTCCCCAAGGAGGAGATCGAGGCCAAGGTCCACGAGATGCTCTCCCTGGTGGCCCTGAAGGGCTTTGAGAAGCGCTCTGTCACCCGCCTCTCCGGCGGTCAGCAGCAGCGTGTGGCCATTGCCCGGGCTCTGGTGGCCCATCCCCAGGTCCTCCTGCTGGACGAGCCTCTGGGCGCTCTGGACTTAAAGCTCCGCAAGGATATGCAGGTGGAGCTGAAGAAGATCCAGAAGCAGACGGGTATCACCTTCATCTTCGTCACCCACGACCAGGAGGAGGCCCTGTCCATGTCCGACACCGTGGTGGTCATGTCCGAGGGCAAGATCCACCAGATCGGCACCCCCGTGGACATCTACAACGAGCCCGTGAACGCCTTCGTGGCCGACTTCATCGGCGAGTCCAACATTCTGGACGGTGTCATGCTGGAGGACTATAAGGTCCGTTTCTCCGGTCAGACCTTCCAGTGCCTGGACAAGGAGTTCATGAAGAACGAGCCCGTTGACGTGGTGGTCCGTCCCGAGGATGTGGACATCGTCCCCGTGGAGAAGGGCCAGCTCATCGGTGTGGTCACCTCCGTCACCTTCCTGGGCGTTCACTACGAGATCATCGTGGACGTGAACGGCTTTAAGTGGATGATCCAGACCACCGACTTTGTGGACGTGGACGAGCGCATCGGCATCGTGCTGGAGCCCGATGCCATCCACATTATGAAAAAGTCCGAATACTCCAACCTGTACGGCGACTACTCCTCCTTCTCCAACGAGCTGGACGAGCTGAGCGAGTTAGAAGAGGAGGATGAGGACGAATGACCAACAAAAAGACCCGCAGTGGAGGGCGGGTCGCCAAGACCAGTTACTATGCGACACTGGGTCCCTACTCCCTGTGGGCCATGTTCTTCATCCTGGTGCCCCTGGTCTTCGTGGCATACTACGCCTTCACTGACAACAATTTCAACTTCACCCTGGAGCACATCCAGCGGTTCTTTACTGCCACCTCCCAGGTGATCCAGGAGGACGGCTCCTCCAAGGAGGTCTACACCTATCTGGTGATCTTCTGGCGCTCTCTGAAGCTGGCCGTCATCTCCACCCTCATCTGTCTGGTGCTGGCCTATCCCCTGGCCTACATCATGGCCCGGGCCGATGCCAAGACCCAGAAGACCTTTATGACCATCATCATGATCCCCATGTGGATGAACTTCCTCATCCGCACCTACGCCTGGATGACCATCCTCCAGGATACGGGTATCCTGAACAACTTCCTGACCTTCTTCCACCTGCCCGGTGTCCACATCATCGGCACCGAGGCCGCCGTGGTCATCGGCATGGTCTACGACTACCTGCCCTACATGGTCCTGCCCCTGTTCTCCATCATGGCCAAGATGGACGTGAAGCTCATTGAGGCTGCCCGTGACCTGGGCTGCAACGGCTTCGGCGTCCTCCGCCGGGTCATCTGGCCCCTGTCCCTCCCCGGCGTCATCAACGGCGTGACCATGGTCCTGATCCCCTCGGTGAGCACCTTCTACATCTCCCAGAAGCTGGGCGACGGCAAGTTCTTCCTGATCGGTGACGCCATCGAGAGCCAGTACGTGGCCAACAACCTGCACTTCGCCGCAGCCATGGCCTTCATCCTGATGGTGGTCCTGCTGGTCTGCATGGGCATCATGCAGGTCCTCACCAACCGTCACGTGGAAGGAGGTAAATGAGCATGAAACCTGCAGCAAAAATCTACACCGCCCTCATTTTCCTCTTCCTCTTCGCCCCCATCATCATCCTGCTGGTGTTCTCCTTCAACAGCAGCAACAGCCTGTCTGTCTTTGAGGGTTTCTCCCTGTACTGGTACAAGGAGCTCTTCCACGACACCAACACCCTGGGTGCCCTGAAAAACACCCTGGTGCTGGCGCTGGCGGCCTCCATCCTGTCCACCATCATGGGCACCGCCGCAGCCGTGGGCATCAACAAGCTGCGCAACAAAGCCCTCCAGAACACCTACAACACGGTCACCAACATCCCCATGACCAACCCGGACATCATCACCGGTATCTCCCTGATGCTGATGTTCGTCTTCGCAGGCCGTCTCATGGGCCTGAGCACCAGTCTGAATTTCTGGACCATGCTCATCGCCCACATCACCTTCTGCCTGCCCTACGTCATTCTCCAGGTCCTGCCCAAGCTGCGGCAGATGGACAAGTCCCTTCCTGAAGCCGCCATGGACCTGGGATGCCCCCCCTTCCGGGCCTTCCTCAAGGTGGAGCTCCCCGAGATCCTGCCCGGTGTCCTCTCCGGCATGATCATGGCCTTCACCCTGTCCCTGGATGACTTCGTCATCAGTTACTTCACCGCCGGCAACGGCTTTGAGACCCTCCCCATCCGCATCTACAGCATGACCAAGAAGACGGTCACCCCCAAGATGTACGCCCTGGCCACCATCATCTTCTTCGTGATCCTGGCCCTGCTGCTCATCACCAACCTGATGGATGACAACGACGAGGAGGCCAAGGAACGCCGGGCCGCCAAGAAGGCCCACCGCCAGCACCACCTGGGCAACCGGGGCAAGGAGCTCATCGCAGGCGGTGTCATCGCCCTGGCCCTGGTGGTGGTGGGTGCAGTCTCCTTCCTGGGCAACAACGCCGACACCGTGGAGCTGAACGTCTACAACTGGGGCGAGTACATCTCCGACGGTTCGGACGACTCCCTGGACACCATCAAGGCCTTCGAGGAGTGGTATGAGGAGGAGTACGGCCAGAAGGTCAAGGTGAACTACTCCACCTTTGCCTCCAACGAGGATATGTACGCCAAGCTCAAGAGCGGTGCCGTCAGCTATGACGTGATCATCCCCTCGGACTACATGATCGCCCGACTGATCTCCGAGGATATGCTCCTGCCCCTGAACTTCGACCACATCCCCAACTACCAGTACATCGGCGAGCAGTACAGAGGTCTGTACTACGACCCCGACGACCTCTACACCGTCCCCTACACCTACGGTGTCATCGGCGTTATCTACGATGCCAACGTAGTGGACGAGGCCGACATCGGCGGCTGGGACCTGCTGTGGAACGAGAAGTACTCCCGCTCCATCGTCCAGTTCAACAACCCCAGAGATGCCTTCGGCACCGCCATGTACAAGCTGGGCATCGACGTGAACACCACCGACAAGTCCCAGTGGGACCGCGCCCTGGACGAGCTCATGCAGCAGCGTCCTCTGGTGAAGGCCTACGTCATGGACGAGATCTTCAACACCCTCCAGTCCGGTGAGGCCTCCATCGGCGCCTACTACGCCGGTGACTACTTCATCATGCAGGAAGGCCAGGCCGACGACGTGGATCTCCAGTTCTACTATCCCGACGAGACCAACTACTTCTTCGACGCCATGTGCATCCCCTCCTGCGCCGAGAACCAGGAGCTGGCCGAGATCTTCATCAACTTCATGCTCAGCGAAGAGGCCGCCATCGCCAACGCCGAGTACATCTGCTACGCCTCCCCCAACTCCCTGGTCTACGAGAGTGAGACCTATATCGAGGACATGGGTGAGGAGGCCATCGCCATCCTCTATCCCCCCATGGACCACTTCGACGAGAAGTACAACCATCTGGCTTACCGCAACCTGTCTGACGATATGCTCAGCTACATGAACACCCTGTGGGAAGGCCTGAAGATCAACTAAATATTGTGGCCGCTGCATTCTGCAGCAGCCACAGTGAAATTGAGCCGCTGGCTCAGTGAAATACGCTTTCAGCGTGTGAAATTCGGCTGGTCGCCGAGTGAAATTGCCCTTTCAGGGCAGTTATGGTGTCCCTTTCGGGACGGATCAAAAAATTTAGGGTGCGTTGCAAACAAATTTGCAACGCACCCTTTTTATATCACTTCCGTGACCTTTAAGATCTCCCGTTTCAGCCGGGCGATGATCCGCTTTTCCAGCCGGGAGATATAGGACTGGGAGATCCCCATCCGCTGGGCCACCTCCTTCTGGGTGTGCTCCCGGCGGCCTCCCAGACCAAAGCGGAGACTGATGATCTCCCGCTCCCGTTGGCTGAGCTTGGCCAGGGCATCGGCCAGAAGCTGGCGGTCGGCATCCTCCTCCATGGGCTTCATGACCAGGTCGCTCTCCGTCCCCAGGATGTCTGACAGCAGGAGCTCGTTGCCGTTCCAGTCGGTGCTGAGAGGCTCGTCAAAGGGGATCTCGGTCTTCTGGTTGGCCGTCTTTCGCAGGTGCATCAAAATCTCGTTTTCAATGCAGCGGGAGGCATAGGTGGCCAGCTTGATGTTTTTGGCGGGCTTGTAGGTCCCCACCGCCTTAATGAGACCGATGGTCCCAATGGAGATCAGGTCCTCCAGGCCCACTCCGGTGTTCTCAAATCGGCGGGCGATGTACACCACCAGCCGCAGGTTATGTTCAATGAGCCGATTGGCAGCTCCCTCCTCCCCGGCCTCCAGCCGGGCGATGCACAGGCTCTCCTCCTCCCGGCTGAGGGGAGCCGGAAGGACCTCACTGCCTCCTATGTACATGACCTTTCCCGGCAGCCACAGACCCCGACGGACCAGCCACAGCCGCAGCATCCACCACCACTTCATCCCATCTTCCTCCTTAACAAAAAAACGTATTCTCAGCTCTCGGCCCCAATGAGGGCGCTGTAGTTTCCGCCGTCAGACACAGCTGTGGGGGACAGGGCAGTCAAACAGTTCCGACAGACCACCCGGCCATACTCCGCCCGATCCATCCGCAGGGCCAGCAGAAGGCCGCAGTCCACCCCCACAGCCCGATAAGGCAGCAGCTGAAACCGGAGACCCCCTCGCTCCTCCAGATCCCCCAGAAGGGCCACAGGGTCTGACAGGCTCTCCCCATCCAGATGGGGCAGTTCCGGCAGAAGGGCCCGGATCTTTTCCCCCTCTACCACCACCACGGGCCTGCCGGTAATCGGATCCCGCAGGGTGTTCCCCGTGTCCCGAAGGGCCACAAGGGTCACCGATCGGCCGCCCCGTGAGAGGGTCAGGGGGATCAGCTCTCCTCCCTTCCCCCCATGGGAAAACTCCCCCCGCAAAAGGAGGGAGAGACCGCCGTAGCTGAGGGCTGCAGCAATGAGGATCCCCCGCATCCCCAGGGAGGGGTTCAGCATACCAATGTCGGTCATCCCGTCCCGGACCATGGATATCAGGAGGAGCCCGCCTCCAAAGGCACAGGACAGGACCAGAAAGAGGCCCCCTACCCGGAGGAGTCTGTCCGACCGGCCATAAGCCGCCAGGAGCATGACCACTGCGCCGGAGGCCTTGCAGGCGGGATGACCCAGAAAGGCCCAGCCGGGCAGCAGGGACAGGAGGGCATAGGCCGCCCCCACCCCTGCCCCCAGGAGGCATCTCCCCAGGTGCACAGGCTGACCGTCCAGCTTTCCGGCACAAGCCAGGAGGAGGTAATTAACCCCGAGATTCAGCAGGACAAAGCTGTCTACATATACCACGGTCATGGTGTTCCCCCTCCTTTGGATTCCACCTCATTATAGGACGGGCAGCCCTCAAAAAAGGTCAGATGGGGTATGCGCAAAACAAAAACAGAAAAAGACTCGCGGCCGGCGAGTCTTTTTCTGCTTCACACACACATTTATAGTCATGCATACATTATGCATTCAAGCGATCCAAAATGGCCTCACGGAAATGGAGGCCGGAGAGCTGACGGCGGTTGAACAGATCAACCAGATCCGCAACGACCTCCCGCTGGAAGGAAATGTCCAACACTGCATCCAGCTGGATCCAGGTCCCCTCCCGGTCAGCCATGCATCGGATCCCGTAGGACAGGTAGTCTACCCCATCCTGGGTCAGGCGGGAGGCGAGGATCTCATATCGAACGGCATGGGACATGGCTGTGTTCCTTCTTTCTTCCTTTCCCGAGTCTTCTTCTCTCCAAACTCTGCTCTCGGTCATAAAATCCAACCTCCTTTCCAAAATAATCCTTTACGCACAGAGAAAAGGATGCTATACTGTCTTTCATAGAAAAATCTTACATTTTCTACCCAAATCTTTTGATTTCCGGCATTTCTGCCGTCATCATACTATGTTCTCTCAAATATGCGTTCCTTTTGTGTCTCTGGAACTATCCTATCCCATTCGACCGATTTCGTCAATGTCATATCTTCACGGGGTTGTTGGGAGCACTTCATTTCTGATAAAAACCGTATTCAAAGGTGATAAAATGGCCATTCATAACCAACTGAAGTTATTAAAAGAGAAAAGACGACTGACCAACCAACAGCTCTCCGACCTGTCCGGGGTCCCCATCGGCACGGTCAACCGGATCCTCTCCGGCCAGACCGACAACCCCAGCTTCCAGGCGGTCTGCGACATGGTCATGGCCATGGACGGCTCCCTGGATGAGCTGGTGGGCATCAAGGAAGAGACTCCCTCCAGCGAGCGCAAGTCTGCTTCCAAAGAGATCATCCAGCTCTATGAGGGTATCATCGCCGACAAGGAGAAATGGATGATGCGCCTGTTCACCTGCTGCTGCATCCTGACCCTGGTGCTCATCGGCATCGTTGCCTTTGACCTGCTCAACCCCCATATTGGTTTCTTCCAGTCCTGAGACTACAAAAAACGGCTGCCAAAAGGCAGCCGTTTTTCTTGCGTATAACCATTCATTTTATGTATATTTATCCACCATAATGCTTGATGAGAGCCTGGGTGCCCAGGTCACCGAACCCCTCTCCTTCCAGGACCCGGTAGTTGGTCAGGACCTTGTCCAGAATATCCAGGGTCAGACCACTGGCCTGCGCCTCCTCCAGGGCAAGGCCCATGTCCTTGACAAAGTGCTTCAGGAAGAAGCCGGGAGCATAGTCCCCTGCCACGATTTTTTCCCCAAAAGCATCCAGCTGCTTGCTGCCCGCCGCACCGGTGGCCAGGGAGCTGATGAGCACATGGAGGTCCAGGCCCTTGGCCCTGGCGTAGGTCAGGGCCTCACAGACACCGGAGAGAGAACCTGCGATCATGATCTGGTTGGCCATCTTGGCGTGCTGTCCGCAGCCGGGACCGCCCTGATAGTTGATGTTGGTACCCATGGCCCGGAAAAGAGGCATACAGGTTTCATAGTCCTCCCTGTCGCCGCCCACCAGGATGGACAGAGTGGCGTTCTTTGCCCCCGTGTCACCGCCGGTGACAGGCGCGTCCACCACTCGGTAACCCCGCTCTTTGCCCTCTGCGTAGAGTTTCTCTGCCAGGGCAGGGCTGGTGGTGGTCATGTCGATCAGAAGGGCTCCGGGCTCTGCACTGTCCAGGATGGCACCGGGGGTGAAGTAGACTTCCTCCACATCTCTGGGGTAGCCCACCATGGTGATGACCCCTTCGCAGCCCTTCACGCAGTCAGCGATGGTCTCATGGAAGATAGCACCGTCGGCAATGACTTCCTCCACCTTGGCCCGGGTGCGGGCGTAGATGTGCAGTTCAAAACCGGCCTTCATCAGGTTGCGGACCATGGACTTGCCCATAATGCCCACACCGATCCAAGCGATTTTCTTCATTTCTGTACCTCCTTTGGCGTTTTTTTCATTGTACCACAGATTTCTCCCCAAGAAAAGTAACAGCACAGACAACCTGTCAGTCATCTGTGCTGTCATATCTCATTATGCAGTTGCCTCGCCTTCGCCTTCGCCTTCAGCGGGTGCGTCGGTGTTCTCCTCGGTACCTGCTGCGGGCTCCTGGGTGGCACCGGCAGTACCCTCAGGGGGAGTTGCCCCCTCTTCCGGCTCGGCACCGGTGGACTCGCTCTCGTCGTGCTCCTCGCCGTCGGGGTTGGGGACCACGGTGACGGCGATCTCAGCGGTCTGTTCACCTGCGGTGGCCTTGATGATGGCGGTGCCCACCTCGCGGGCCTCAATGACACCGCTGTCGTTGACACGGGCCACAGAATTGTCAGAGCTGCTCCAGGAGAGCTTGGCGGGAGTCATATCCTCAGACTCCATGATGACGGTGGCATTCACGGTGTAGGACTGGCCGGAGATGATCTCCACCACTTCCTCCGTAAACTTGATGTCCTTCACGCCGGGGGCCACATCCACCACCATGACGGTCTCCTCAATGGTCTCGCCGTTGACGGTAGCCGTGATGACCACGCTGCCGTTGCTCTTGGCCAGGAGGGTGCAGGTCTCACCGTTGCCATCCACGGAGATCACCCCATTGTCGCTGCTGCTCCACTGGATGTCATAGGTCTCGGTTTCAGACAGGCCGGTGACGGCAGCGGTGGCGGTCTCGTCCACCACGATGGTCTTGGAAGAGATGGACAGGGCGTAATCAGAACCGCCGCCGCCAATGAATGACTTGAGGATCAGAGCGGCCAGAATGATAAAGACCAGGCCCACAGCAATGGGAATGATCTGCTGAACAGCACTCTTCCTGCGCTTCTTCTGCCCCTTCTTCTGGCCGCTGGGACGGCTGCCGTTCCGGGAACCGCTGCCGCCGGAGGGACGGCCATTGCGGCTGCCGCCGGAGCGGGGACGGTCGTAGTCCCGGTCATACTCACGGGAGGAACGGGAAGAGGGACCCCGGCTGCCCCCAGAGGAGCGGCCGCGGGAGGAACCCCGGTCATCCCAGTTGGGTGCGGTGCGCTCCCAATCGGAGAAATCGTCGTAAGAACTGCGGCGGGAAGAGCTGTAACCACGATCATAGTCCCGGGAGGACCGACTGCTGTAGCCACGGTCATAATCCCGATCGTAGCGGTAATCATCCCGGCTGCTGTAGCTCCGGTCATAGTCTCTGCTGCTGTAATTACGGTCATAGTCCCGGGAAGAGCCTCGGCTGCTGCCAGAGGAACGGCCCCGGGAAGACCGGCTGTAATCATCGTAATCGTCGTATCTCATAGTCATATCCTCCTGACCCCTGCCCGAAGGAGGGGAAGTCATCGGGTCCTTTGTTTTTCCACATAGTTCAAAGTATTATATCATATCTCGACCCGGGAGAAAACACCCAAATTGTAAAGAATATGAGAAATCTTGTCATTCTTCTTGGGCATTTCCTTCTTTAGGACTTTACCAAGAGAAAGAATCATGCTATAATGACCCTGTATTTTTAAGATTCGACCGATTTCGCAGCCAGGGGTGTATGTACCATGAAACTGACCTTCCAGCATCTTGATCCGGCCGGGAACATCACCCTGCTGGTGATGACCCCCGTCCCCAGAGAGGACTATCAGACCGTCGCCGCCCGACTCCTGTCCATCCCCGAGCTGGATGCCGAGCAGGTGGGCTTCCTGGTGCCGCCCCGACAGGGCGGCGCGGTCCGCCTGGAGATGATGGGGGGCGAGTTCTGCGGCAATGCCCTCCGGTCCGCCGCCCTGTACTATGCCGCCAGCCAGGGCTTCCGCCGGTCCCGGACCTTCCCGGTGGAGATCAGCGGGTATGACGTCCCCCTCCCCGTCCAGGTGAATCCCCTCACCGGTCAGGTGACGGCAGAGATGCCCCTGCCCATGGAGATCCTCCCCTGTGAGCTCTTCGGACAGCCCGCCAAAGCCGTCCGCATTCCCGGCATCCTCCACGCCATCTCTCAGATCCAGCAGGAACCCGGCCAGGAAGAAGTCCGCAAGGCTCTGCAGGCCCTCGCCGAGACCTATGATGTGCCCGCCGCCGGGATCATGTTCTGGCAGTATCGCACAAGGACCATGAAGCCTGCCGTCTATGTACGGGACACGGACTCCCTCTACTACGAGCGCAGCTGTGCCTCGGGCAGCACCGCCGTGGCCGCCTGGAGTGCCCTCAACACCCGGAAGGACGGCCAGCACAAGCTGGATATCCGCCAGCCCGGCGGGGTCATCTCCACCACAGCCTACGTGAAGGGCGGCAAGCTCCAACAGATCACCATCGGGGGCAAGGTGGGCCTGGGACCGGTGTACGACATTGAGTTTTGATTTCAATATGTATCAGCCTCCCTCGTCAGAGGGAGCCTATCCTAAAGATTATTTCCCAATAAAAAGTCCTGGAACCCACGGTTCCAGGACTTTTTCTGTTAGTCGTTCATCAGGTTGGCCTTGTCCAGTGCATAAAAGATCAGGCTGATGACGATAGCAGTGACGGCGGCCAGGGTCATGCCGGAGATGGACACACTGGCAAAGGAGATGGTGAGGCCGGAAAGACCCGCCACAAAGACCACCGAGGTGAGGATCAGGTTCCGGTTCTTGCTGTAGTCCACCTGCTTGTCCACCAGGATCCGCAGGCCGGAGGTGCCGATCATGCCATAGAGCAGGAAGGTGATGCCGCCGATGACATCGCCGGGGATGGTGGCAATGAAGGCGGACAGAGGGCCCACAAAGGCCATGAGGATGGAAAAGATACCGGCACCCGCAATCACCCGGGTGGAATACACACCGGTGACCGCCATGACGCCGATGTTCTCGCCATAAGTGGTGGTGGGGACACTGCCCACCAGGCCGGAGATGGCGCTGGAGATGTTATCGCCCAGGAGGGACCGGTGGAGGCCGGGCTCCTTCAGCAGGTCCCGGTCCACGATCTTGCCGGTGACCACCTGGTGGCCGATGTGCTCTGCCGTGATGACCAGGAGGACCGGGCAGATGGTGAGGATGGCCTGGAGGTCAAACTTGGCCAGATGGAACTGGGGCATGGTAAAGAGGGCGGTCTCCTTCAGGGGGGTGAAGTCCACGATGCCCACGGCGCAGGCGGTGAGATAGCCGCAGACCATGGCGATGAGCAGGGGGATCACCGAGAAGAAGCCCCGGAAGAGGACGCTGCCGAAGATGGCCACGCCCAGGGTGACGGCAAAGACCAGCACATCCCCCATCTCCATGGTGGGGCTGATCATAAGGCCACCGGCGGGGTTCACCGCCATGAGGTCCGCACCAATGGCGCCGCCCTTGACGGTGTTGGAGGCCAGCTCCAGGCCGATGAGGGCCACCACAGGGCCCATGGCCGCCGGAGGCAGAACGATGTCGATCCAGTCGGTGCCGAACTTCCAGACGATGAGGGCCACCACACAGCCCAGCAGGCCCACCACCACAAAGCCGCCCTGGGCGTACTCAAAGCCCAGCTCGGCGATAACGATGCCCGCAGGGGCCAGGAAGGCGAAGCTGGAGCCCAGGTAGGCTGGGGCCTTGCCCTTGGTGATCAGGATGAACAGCAGGGTGCCCACGCCGTTCATCAGCAGAACGATGCCCGAGTGGATGCCAAAAAGGATGGGGACCAGCACGGATGCGCCGAACATGGCAAAGACGTGCTGGATACTCAGAGGGATCAGCTGACCCAGGGGAAGGCGGTCCTCCACCTGGATGATTTTCCGTTTCTGCATGGCAGGGTGCTCCTCTCTTGTTTTCCACCAGTATACCATGGTTTTGGTCAAAGGGCAAATGTTTCTGCTGGAAGAACAGGAAAAAAAGGTCTGTTCCACAGAACAGACCTCTTTTTTTGGGGTTATGAGAATCAGACGTACATACGGATGACCCAGTAGATGACCACCACCAGAAGGATGGGGAAGATCACGCAGATGTAGGGCTTCATCCAGTTATACACACGGATCTTGCCGGTGGCACCGGCGTTGGCCTCCTCCTGGAACTTTTGGAAGCCCCAGCGGCGGATGACATAGACCACCATGAGCAGAGCGCCCATGCCCATGCACAGGCTGGCAATGAAGTCGGCAAAGTCGAACAGACCCAGATTCATGATCTTGATCTGTGCAATGGCACCGCTGCCGAAAGACAGGGTGAACACAATGCTGAACAGATACTGGGCCACCACGATGACGGTAGCGGCCTTCTTCCGGGCCCAGCCCTTGGAGTCGCAGATGGTAGCCACCAAAGCCTCGGAACCACCCAGGATGGAGGTAAAGCCCGCAAAGAACACGCAGATCATAAACAGCAGACCAAAGATGGTGCCGAAGGAGCCCATGGCGTTGAAGAGCTGAGGCAGGGTGATGAAGATCAGGGAGGGACCTGCAGTGGGCTCAATGCCGAAGGCAAACAGAGCGGGCACACAGATGAGACCGGCCAGAACAGCGATCAGGGTGTCCAGCACGGCGGTCAGGGTGACAGAGGAGGTCAGCTTGGTCTCCTTGCCGATGTAGCTGCCGTAGACGAAGGCACAGCACATACCGATGCCGATGGAGAAGAAGACCTGGGTGGCTGCCGCTGCGATACTGTCGGTGGTGACCGCAGAGAAGTCGGGGGTGACGTACCACTTCAGGCCCTCGTTTGCCCCGGGCAGGGTGTTGGCGTAGACCGCCAGAACGATCATGATAATGAACAGGGTGGGAAGCAGCACGGAGCAGACCTTCTCCACGCCCTTCTTGACGCCGGAGACCAGGCACAGCCACAGGAGCAGAGCCTGAACAGCGGCAAAGACCAGGATGATGGGGTCGCCGCAGAAGGAGCCGAAGACCCCGGCGATCTCATCCGCACTCAGCCCCTTGAGGGAGCCGCTGGCGATCTTGAAGATGTAGCCGCCGGTCCAGCCGCCCACGATCATGGTGGCGTAGCTGACGATGATGAAAATGGCCACGCAGCCCAGCCAGCCGATGGAGCTCCAACCGGTCTTTTTCTTTCCTTCCAGCACTGCCATGCCCCGGATGGGGGACAGCTGGGAGGAGCGGCCCAGGGCCAGCTCGATCAGGAAGGCGGGGATGCCGATGATGAGCACGATGATCAGATAGACCATCAGGAAGGCGCCGCCGCCGTTGTTGCCCACCACATAGGGGAACTTCCAGAGATTGCCGATGCCGATAGAGAAGGCGGCCATACTCATGATAAAGCCCAGGCGGGACGCAAATCCTCTCTTATTTTCCAATGTGATCTCTTCCTTTCAGGGAGGACTTGCCTT
>JAFVUT010000305.1 GCA_017502545.1 Ruminiclostridium sp. | reverse complement strand
GAGAGCAAGAAGCGGGGTATGAACTTCACCCTGCTGGCCACCCCCGCAGAGGGTCTGTCCGGCCGATTCGTGAAGATCGACAAGGAAAAGTACGGCACCATCGAGGGTGTTACCGACCGTGAGTACTACACCAACTCCTTCCACGTGCCTGTGTACTACCCCATTTCCGCCTACGACAAGATCGCCTACGAGGCTCCCTACCACGCCCTGACCAACGCCGGTCATATCAGCTATGTGGAGATGGACGGCGACCCCACCGAGAACCTGGACGCCTTCGAGCAGATCATCCGCTGCATGAAGGAGAAGGGCATCGGTTACGGCTCCGTGAATCACCCCGTGGACCGTGACCCTGTCTGCGGCTTCTCCGGTATCATCGGCGATCAGTGCCCCGGCTGCGGCCGGAAGGAGGATGACGGCGTGCCCTTTGAGCGCATCCGCCGCATCACCGGCTACCTGGTGGGCACCCTGGACCGCTTCAACAACGCCAAGCGTGCCGAGGAGCACGACCGCGTGAAGCACATCTAAAACAAGAAAAAGCAGAGCACTTGCTTTGTCAGGTGCTCTGCTTTTTGTTTTTGCGGCCTGCTGCGCGCGCCCTGCGGGCACACTGGCAGGCCGAGAAGAATTTTTCCGAGGCACATGTCCTCGGAAAAATGATTGGATTTTCTTTGCTGCCTCGCAGAGTTTCGCCGCAGCAGCGGCGAAATAAAGTCCGGTAAGTTTTCTGGCGCGACATGTGCGTGCCAGAAAACACTTCTCGGCCTGTAAACGTGCGCCTTGGTACAAGGCGTGCGATGCAACAGGCTGCAATCTCCAAACAAAAACCTCTTCCAGGGCGTAGATCTGGAAGAGGTTTTTCTGTTATAAGATTCCCAACTCTTTGCCCTGCCTGGTCAGTTCTGCCCGACAGTCGGGGTGGGCGATGTCGATGAGGGCCTTGGCCCGGTCCCGGACGGTCAGGTGCTTCAGATTCACCATGCCGTATTCCGTGACCACATACTGCACGTCGGAACGGGGGGTGGTGACGATGGTGGCGGGAGGGAAGAAGGGCATGATGCGGCTCTTGGGGGAGCCGTCGGGGTTCTTGCCCAGGGTGGACTTGAAGGCGAAGAAGGACTTGCCCCCCTTGGCCATCTGAGCCCCCCGGACGTAGTCGGCCTGGCCGCCGGTGCCGCTGAACTGACGGGTCCCCATACCCTCGGAGGCGATCTGGCCGAAGAGGTCGATGGCCATGGCGGTGTTGATGGAGATCATGTTGTCGTTTTGGGCGATGTTCATGGGGTTGTTCACCACGGGGAAGGGGCCGAAGAACATATCCTCGTTGTGGTCCAGATATTCGTACAGGGCCTTGGAGCCAAAGGCGAAGCCCACCACGGATTTGTTGGGGATGAACTTGGGCCGGCTGTTGTTGATGACCCCGGACTTCATCAGGGCCATGATGGAGTCGGTCATGAGCTCGGTGTGGCAGCCCAGGTCGTTCTTGCCCGTGAGGCCGAAGCCCACGGCAGAGGCCACCTCGCCGATGCCCAGCTGGATGCAGCCCCCGTCGGGGATCTCATCCAGCAGGAACCGGGCCATGGACAGGACCTCCTCGTCGGCCTCCTCCACCACGCCCCCGGGGGTGGTCTCCTTCTCCACATCGGCAAAGACCACGTAGTCGGCTTCGGAGACATGGATGAGGGTCCGCTGGCCGTAGACATAGGGGGAGAACTTGTTCACATGGAGGACCACGGTCTTGGCCTCCTCCTGGATGAAGGGGTGCATACACACGCCGGAGGCTCCGTGGCTCATGTAGCCCTGCTCATCGGGGGAGGACACATCCAGGAACGCGATGTCGGGATGGAAGGTGTGGTAGCACCACTGGTCCACCTGGCCCAGGTGGACGGAGGTGTAGTCCAGGGACCCCATCTTCAGGGCCCGGCGGTCCTCATAGCCCACGAAGTAGGTGCAGAACCGGAAGGCCTTGGGGTTGGCGCAGTCCAGCAGGGTCATGGGGGGAAAGACGTTGGACAGGCCGATGGTCACGTCCTCCAGTTCCTCCGACCGCTTGGCCAGCTCGTCGGCGATGGCCCGGGCGTAGCTGGTGCAGCAGCCGATGTACACGTTCATGCCGCTTTGGACCATGGCAGCGGCCTGGGCGGCGGAGATCTCTTTTTCCTTAAATTCCTGTTTCAGCTGTTCGGTCATGATGGTTCTCCAATCACAGGCTCAGGGTAACGGTGTCCAGGAGCTCCTGGAGGGTGTTGACGAACTGGGCGGTGTGCCAGCCGTCGGCGGCGGCGTGGGCGATGTTGATGGCCATGGGCAGGGTGAGCCTACCCTCTTTTTCGGTGGCCTTGCCGTAGGTGATCACCGGGAACAGGTTGGGCTGGCCCCCTCCGGCCACATGGGAAGTGTAGGACTCGAAATCCACCCAGGGGACGCAGGAGATGCAGTAGAAGTTCCAGGGCTGACCGGCCTTGGCCTTGATGCCGTGGTTGCCGCCGTAGGTCTGGATGTCCTCCTGGACGGCCCGGTAGAAGGCGGCAAAGTCCTCGCTGTGCTCCGTCCAGATGTCGGAGAAGGTGTGGTCATCCTCGTGGAAGATGGTGTAGTTGGGGTGGACCACGTCGTGGGTGCCGGGGTTGCCCTCCTTGTCCACCGCCATGCGGAAGGCGGGATGGGAGAGGATGTTGTGGGAGACACACCAGATGAAGCTGGGGTAGAACTTCAGACCGTTCTGATCCAGCATGGCCTTGAAGCGGGTCACATCCAGGCGGACGTTCATGGTGTAGCCCACGGGCAGGATGTTCCGGTAGTAGTTGAAGTGTTCCCGGCGGGGCCAGGTGGCAAGATCAATGGGAGTAAACATAGGGGGTGCCTCCTTACGGTGTAGATTGACGGGCCAGAAGCTCCTGTTTGAGCTTCCTGGTGCGGATGATGTTGGGGATGATGCTCAGCAGACTGCCGATGAGGAACATGGCGATGCCTGCGGCGATGGTGGGGGTGATGGGTTCTCCCAGGACCACCAGGGCCACGATGGGGGCCAGAATAGGCTTGAAGAAGAACACCAGGCTGCCGTAGGTGGCGCTGGTCTTCTCAATGGCCATCATGTGGAAGACGTAGCCTGCCGCGCAGTAGACGATGCAGATGAAGAGGAAGTAGGGGAGGGTCTCCCGGGAGAAGCCCCGGAGGAAGGGGACATCACAAAGGATGTCCAGGCCCAGCTTGCCGTACATGGCCCTGCCCGGCCCTGTGTGGCCCAGCAGGAGGATCAGGAAGAGCTCGGCCGAGCCAAAGAGGAAGGAGAAGCAGGTCACGGTGATGCTGCTCATCTTAGCCGTCTTCCGCTTGGACAGGACGGAGTACAGGGAGAAGAAGAGGGCGGACAGGAGAGCCATGGCCAGGCTCACGGGGTTTAAGTCGCTGGACCCGAAGGGATCAACGATGATGAGGATGCCCAGCAGGTCAAAGACCAGGGCCAGGATGTTGTTCCACCGGATGACCTCGTGGAGGATGAGGGCGGCCAGGACGGTGACGAAGATGGGGTTGCCCGAGAAGATGACGGCCACCACGTTGGCCTGGCCGAAGGTCACCGCCAGCTGGAAGAGGGCCATGAAGAGGACCACCGTGAGGAAACCGGAAAAGGCGAAGTAGCCGTAGTCCCGGGGGGTGAGTGTGACGTGGTGTTTTTTCAGATAGTGTCGGGCCACGGGGATCAGCAGGATGCCGCCCACAAAGGCCCGTTCCAGGGTGAGCTGCATGGGGTCAAAAGCCCCCACGGCGGGGAGCTTGAGGAAGACCTCCATGGTGGAGAAAATGGAGGTGGACAGGGCGATGCACAGGCAGCCGATGGCGAAATCACGGTTCATGGGAGGCCTCCTTTCGGCTGCGGCGGATGGCCGGGAGAATGCCCAGCAGACTGCCTGTCAGGAACATGGCGATGCCCAGCAGAATGTTGTGGGTGATGGCCTCCCCCAGAATGGCCAGGGCAAAGAGAGGGGCCAGGATGGGTTTGAAGAAGAAGACCAGGTTGCCGTGGATGGCGCTGGTTTTCTCGATGGCCAGCATATGGAAGACGTAGCCTGCCGCCGTGTTCACCACGCCGATGAACAGGAAGTAGGGGAGGGTCTGGTCGGTGATGCCCTGGAGGAAGGGGACCTCTGCAAACAGGTCCAGGCCCGCAGACCGGAGGGCGGTGGCCACAGGTTCCAGGTGGCCCAGCAGGAGCAGGACCAGCAGCTCCAGGGAACCAAAGAGGAAGGAGCAGCAGGTGACCACGATGCTCCCCACCCGGGCAGTCTTTTTCTTGCCCAAAACAGCGTAGAGGGCGAAGAGCAGGGCGGACAGGACGGTGAGACCCACGCTGAGGGGGGCTGCCTGGCCGGAGCCGAAGGGGTTTACGATGATGAGGATGCCCAGCAGGTCAAAGACCAGAGCCAGGATGTTGTTCCACCGGATGACCTCGTGGAGGATGATCGCCGCCAGGACGGTGACGAAGATGGGGTTTCCCGAGAAGATGACGGCCACCACGTTGGCCTGTCCCAGGGTCACGGCCAGCTGGAAGAGGACCATGCCCAGGCAGACGTTGAGAAAGCCGGTCATGGCGAAGTAGCGAAGGTCGGCAGAGGTGAGGCGGACCCCTTTCTTTTTCAGGGTGTGGGCCGCCACGGGGATCAGGCACAGGCCGCCCACCAGGAAACGCTCCATGGTGATCTGGATGGGGTGGAAGGCCCCTGTCACGGCGGGGAGTTTTAAGACCACCTCCATGGTGGAGAAGATCAGGGCAGCCAGGGCAATGTACAGACAGCCCAGGGCGAAGTTGCGGTTCATGGGGAAAGACCTCCTAACAGGTCGAAACATCGGTTCACAACCTATCATTATATCTCATTTGGGCGGAAAAGCAAGGTCTGCGGCCGGGACTTGTTTTCTTCTCCGGGATGGGATATAATCGTACCAAATGAAATTTGACCATTCAGGAGGGACCAATATGGCCATTTGCAACGCCTGCGGTGTGGAGCTCCGTCAGGGGGCCCGCTTCTGCGATATGTGCGGCACCAAAGTGAATAAGATCTGCCCCAGCTGCGGGGAGGTTCTGAGAGATATTGCGAAATTCTGTGACCTGTGCGGCGCGAAGCTCCCCACGGAGCGGGTCGTTCCTGTGAAGCAGACCGTCCAGGGCGGGGTGGCCGCCGGTCGGCTCCACACGGTGGGGCTCAAGTCCGATGGTACCCTGGTGGCCACCGGCGACAACCAGTTCGGCCAGTGTGACGTGGCAGACTGGACCGACGTGATGGCCATTGCCGCCGGTAAGCACCACACCGTGGGGATCCGGCAGGACGGTACCGTTCTGGCCACCGGTGACCGGTCCCAGGGCCAGTGCGAGGTATCCGACTGGACCGACATCGTGGCCATTGCCGCCGGTGACAGTCATACGGTGGGCCTGAAGTCCGACGGCACGGTGCTGGCTGCGGGCCGTGCTGCCGACGGCAAGTGCAGACTGGCAGAGTGGAAGGGCATCGTGGCTGTGGCTGCCGGCATGGAGCACACCCTGGGCCTCACCCAGAAGGGCACCGTGGTGGCTGCCGGTGAGGGTCTCTTCGGCTCCTGCAATGTGAAGGACTGGAAGGATATCGCCGCCATTTCTGCCGGACACATCCACACCGTGGGCATCCACAAGAGCGGCCAGGTTCTGGAGGCCGATGCCTTCGCTGCCCCCGGCGTTCTGGCCTGGACCGACATGGCCGCTGTGGTGGTGAGCCCCTTCCATACCGTAGGCCTGAAGAATGACGGCACGGTGCTGGCCTCCGGCGATGTCCAGTACGGCCAGTGCGATGTGGAGGGCTGGACCGATGTGGCGGCTGTGGCCGTGGGCGAGCGGCACACCGTGGCGGCAAACAAGGACGGCACCGTCCGGGCCATCGGCGACAACTCCGTGGGCCAGTGCGCCGTTGACCAGTGGAAACTGTGGTGAGAGAGCAAGAGGCTCCCCTTGATAGGGGAGCTGGATGCGAAGCAGACTGAGGGGTGCTATCCTTACAGTAGAATTAGCGTACCGGTACGACAGTGTGCCCTATGACCCCGCACCCCTCCGCCCCTTTGGGGCACCTCCCCTCACAGGGGAGGCATACTTCTTCAACAAACGCAAAAGAACAGAGCCCTTTTGGCTCTGTTCTTTTTTTGGGACAATCCTCGAAAATTCCCCCTTGCAAAACTCGAACAAATGTTCTATAATAACCCCAGAAAGAACAAAGGAGGGACCACCATTATGGGAAAGCACACCGATCAGAGAGACCGTACCCTGATGCTGGCAAATATCCTGACCGAGGAGACCGATGAGCGGCATCCCATGCCCATGGCCGAACTGGTGGACCGGCTGGCCCGTTTCGGGGTCACTGCCGAACGAAAAAGTCTCTACCGGGACATGGCCGCCCTGCGCAAGCACGGGCTGGACGTGGTCTACCGGGCCGGCACCGACGGGGGCTGGTATGTAGAGAACCGCACCTTTACTCCCCTGGACCTGCGGGCCATCATGGATGCCGTGGCCGTTTACCGCTGGATCCCCGAGGGGCAGAAAAACGAACTGCTGGACAAACTCATGGCCCAGGCACCTGCCCCTCAGCGGAAGAGCCTCCGCCGTCCCGTGTCCGTCCGCCGCCGCAGCGCGGCCGATCCCCTGGACCTGCGGGCCGTCCTGGACCGCATCCACGCCGCCATCCAGAACCGGAGAGCCCTGAGCTTCCTTCCCTACACCTACGACCGGGGCAAGACCCGCACCCCCACAGGGAGCCGCCAGGTCATCTCCCCCAAGGGCCTCATCTGGGCTGGGGAGACCTACCAGCTCCTGGCCTGGGACCACCGGGACCACGTGCTCCGCCTGTACCGCCCCGACCGGATGGGGGAGGTCCTGGTCACCGGCCTGCCTGCCCAGGGGCCCGAGGCCGACCCCGGCCTGTGGGATGCCGCCCCCTTCGACCTGGACCCCAACCGCCGGGAGCGGATCCGCCTCCGCTGCTGCCAGGAGCTGGCCGGAGAGGTCATGGACCGGTTCGGGTCCGATGTGAAGCT
>JAFVUT010000304.1 GCA_017502545.1 Ruminiclostridium sp. | reverse complement strand
GGCCCCGGTGGACCCCGACCGGCCCCACCTGCCCAGAGGGGTCACCGAGCAGGTGGAGATCTCCATCAAGTACGAGGGCTACATTGCCCGCCAGCAGCGCCAGGTGGAGGAGATGCGCCGCCTGGAGGGAAAGCTCCTGCCGGCAGACATCGACTACAACGACCTGTCCGGTCTGCGGCTGGAGGCCCGCCAGAAGCTCAACGAGATCCGTCCTCTGAACCTGGGCCAGGCTTCCCGTATCTCCGGAGTCTCCCCGGCAGACATCGCCGCCCTGATGATCTACCTGGAGCGGCGGAGCCAGTAAAACTCCCCATAAGGAGAGATTTCTATGACTTTGACCAACGTAAAAGGCAACACCTGGGTGGCCGACGGCCCCCAGCTCATCGGCCTGTATGTAATCGGTGACAAGTGCGTCATCCTGGATCCCGGCAGCGGCAAGCTCCAGGCGGACCTGGACGAGACCATCCGCTCTGCCGGGTGGGCCCCTGTGGGGGTCATCTGCACCCACATGCACTACGACCACCACGAGGGCACCAAGTACTTCCGGGAGAAGTACGGGGCCCTGTCCTGCCTGCCCCAGCTGGAGGCTGACATCGTCCGCTGTGAGCAGAGCCTGAAGAACCACCTCTTCAACTTCACCATGGGCCTTGTCCGGACCTATCCCCGGCTCCAGGCCCTCATCGGTCCTGTGGACCGGGTCATCGCCTTCGGGGAGACCGAGATCGACTTCTGCGGCGCCAAATTCGGCATCGTCCGCACCCCCGGCCACTCCCCGGACCACATCTGCATCGTCACCCCCGACAACGTCTGCTTCGCCGGTGACACCCTCATGACCGAGGAGGTCCTGAAGGACTCCATGGTCCCCTTTGTCTACGACATGGTGGACGACCTGGCCAGCAAGGAGCTCATGAAGACCATCCCCTGCGACATCTTCATCTTCTGCCACAAGGGTCTGGTCTACGGCTCTGTTGCCGACCTGGCCCAGGCCAACATCGACCGCATCCATCAGCAGCTGGCGGCCATCACCGCCCTGGTGGACAAGCCCATGACCTACAGCGAGTTTTACGCCGCTGTGGTCACGGAAATGGACCTGCCCGTGGGCCATCCCCACCGGGCCCAGCACCTGGAGCGGTATATCCGCCCCTACCTGGAGTACCTGGTGGACACCGGGGCCATCGAACTCATTGAGTTAGGCGGCGCACCTGCCGTCCAACCTGTGGGGTACAGCCATGAATAAGAAAGTGGTCCTGGGTCTCTCCGGTGGGGTGGACTCCGCCGTGGCCGCCTGTGTCCTGCTGGACCAGGGCTGGGAAGTCCATGGCCACTGGCTGGACATCGGCCTGGGTGGCCGGGAGGATGCCGAGGGGGTAGCCGCCCGGCTGAACATCCCCTTCTCCGCCGGGGACATCCGCCGGGAACTGGAGGAACAGGTCATGGGTCCCTTCCAGCGGGACTATCTGGAGGGACGGACCCCCCTGCCCTGCGCCCGGTGCAACCCCACGGTGAAGTTCCCCGCCCTCTTCCGGTATGCCGACCAGATCGGCGCGGACTTCGTGGCCACCGGCCACTATGCCCGGATCGACGGGGAGTCCCGCCTGACCCGGGGTGCCCACCGGAATGACCAGGCCTATATGCTGGCCAGACTGCCCAGGGAGATGCTCTCCCGGCTGGTCTTTCCCATCGGCGGCCTGGAAAAGACCCAGGTCCGGGAATTAGCCCACCGGTACGGCATCCCCGTGGCGGACAAGCCCGACAGCATGGAGATATGCTTCATCCCCGACGGGGACTATGCCGCCTGGCTGGAGGCCCGCGGCACCACCCCGCCCCCCGGCAGCTTTGTGGACCGGGCAGGGACCGTCCTGGGTCAGCACAAGGGCATCCACCACTACACCATTGGCCAGCGGCGAGGCCTCAGCATCCCCGCCGAACACCGGCTCTTCGTCTCGGAGATCCGCCCCCAGGACAACACCGTCATCCTGTCCGACGGCTCCGATCTCATGGCCGACCGGGTGTGGGGAGAGGACCTGAACCTGCTGGCTGATCTTACCGAGGGGGACACCATCACCGTCCGCCTGCGCCATTCCAAACAGGAACACCCCGCCATCTTCCATCCCACCCAGGATGGGGTAATGCTGGAGCTCTTGGAGCCCGCCCGGGCTCCCACCCCGGGACAGCTGGCGGTTTTCTATCAGGGGGATATCGTCCTGGGCAGCATGTGGATCACATCCGCCCGGCGCATCCGGCCCGAATAAGAGAGAGGAGGGCAAAGCATGGAACTGGAACACGTGAAAGGGAACACCTGGGTCCTGAAGGACTGGGAGCTGATCCCTTTGTATAAGCTGGACGAGCACCGCTGCGTCCTCCTGGACACCGGCCTGGCTGAGCAGCGGGAGGCCCTGGACAAGGCCCTGGAAGAGGCCGGTCTGATCCCCGTGGGGGTCCTGTGCAGCCACGCCCACATCGACCACATGGGCAGCAACGCCTTTTTCAAGGAGAAGTACGGCACTCAGATCGCCATGTCTTTGGGAGAGGCCGCCCATCAGTTCTCCTACCTGGCCATGGGGGTGCCCAACTACCTGCTGAACGTGGGGGACCTCATGTCCTCCTCGGCCCACGGGGGGACCATCCACCTGGCCGACCGGATCATCCTGCCCACCGAGGACCGGATCGAATTCTGCGGCGTGGAGTTCGACATTCTCCACACCCCCGGCCACACCAGCGACCACATCTGTGCCAGGACCCCGGACAACGTCCTCTACCTGGCCGACGCCATGATGACCGGCCGGACCCTCCACCACTCCAAGTTCCCCTACGCCTACGATATGGGGGCCTATCTGGACTCCATGCGGGAGCTCCGGTCTGTTCCGGCGGACAAGTACATCGTGGCCCACTACGGCATCTATGACGAGATTTTGCCCCTCATCGACATGGAGGCCCGGTTCCTGCGCCAGCGGATGCTGGACCTGCTGGACCTGGTGGAGGGCTACACCACCCCCAAGATGATGGCCTCGGCCATCTGCCGGGCCTATCATATCAACGCCCATTCCGTCCGGGACCTGGGCTACTTCGAGGCGGCCAGCCTGTCCTACATCAACTACCTGCGGGAGCTGGGGGAGCTGGAGGCCTACATCGAGGACAACATGATCCTGTATCGCCTCACCGACCAGGCCAAGACCCGCCGGGCAAAGGAGAGCGAGCTGCCCCCCACGGGGTTGTTCCGGTAAAAGGAGCGAAGGGAAATGACCCTGGAACAAGTGAAAGGGAACACCTGGGTGCTGAATAGCTGGGAGCTCATCCCTATGTATAAGCTGGACGACACCCACTGTGTCCTGCTGGACACCGGCGTCTG
>JAFVUT010000025.1 GCA_017502545.1 Ruminiclostridium sp. | reverse complement strand
TCATTCTCGATGAGCCCACCAACCATCTCGACGCCGAAATGGTCGTTTGGCTGGAACAAAAGCTGTCGAGATTTACCGGCGGCCTGGTGATGGTCACCCACGACCGCTACTTCCTGGAGCGGGTGGCCAACCGGATCACCGAGCTCTCCCACTGCCACATCCGCCACTACGAAGCCAATTATTCCAAGTACCTAGAGCTGAAGACCCAGCAGGAGGAGATGGAGCAGGCTGCCCAGCGCAAGCGCATGTCCATCCTCCGGGTGGAGTACCAGTGGATCATGCGGGGGGCCCAGGCCCGCCGCACCAAGAACAAGGACCGCATCGCCCGGTTTGAGGAGCTGAAGAACCAGGCGGGACCTGAGGTGGACCAGTCCATCCAGATGGCCACCCTCTCCAGCCGCCTGGGGCGAAAGACCGTGGAGCTGAAGGAGGTCACCAAGTCCTTTGGGGACAAGACCGTCCTCTTCAATTTCTCCTATGGGGTGGCCCGGGATGCCCGGGTGGGTATCGTGGGCCGCAACGGTGCGGGCAAGTCCACCCTGCTGAACCTCGTCGCCGGCAAGATGGGGCCCGACTCCGGCACCATCGACTGGGGTGAGACCGTCCGCATCGGCTATTTCTCCCAGGAGGGCCGGGAGCTGGACCTGGACCAGCGGGTCTACGACTTCATCCACGAGATCGCCGGGGAGGTCAAGACCCGGGAGGGCAACTTCTCCGCCACCCAGATGATGGAACGGTTCCTTTTCCCCACCCAGCTTCAGGGCCAGCCCATCGGCAAGCTCTCCGGCGGCGAGCGGCGGAGACTCTACCTCCTGTCTGTCCTCATGGAGGCCCCCAACATCCTCCTGCTGGACGAGCCCACCAACGACCTGGATGTGACCACCCTGGCCATCCTGGAGGAATACCTGGAGACCTTCCCCGGGGCAGTCATCGCCGTCTCCCACGACCGGTACTTCCTGGATAAGGTGGCCGAGGAGATCTTTGAGGTGGGGGAGGGGGGCATCATCACCCGCTACACCGGCAACTTCACCGACTATCTGGAAAAGCGCCGGGCCGAGGAACGGGCCCTGGAGAAGGCCGAAAAGAAGGACAAGGCCCCCAAGCAGGAGAAGCCTGCCCGACAGAAGAAGCTGAAATTTACCTTTAAGGAACAGCACGAGTTCAACACCATTGAGGACGACATCGCCGCCCTGGAGGAGGCCATCGCCCAGGTGGAGAACGAGATGTCCGCCGCCGGCAGTGATTATGTCAAGCTTCAGGAGCTCACCGAGAAGCAGACCAGGCTCTCGGCAGAGCTGGAGGAGAAGATGGATCGGTGGATGTACCTCACCGACCTGGCCGAGCGGATCGCCGCACAAGAATAAGAAAAAGAGCACGGGACCCGGGAGAAGGGTTCCGTGCTCTTTTTTGGATGACCTTCCTGTTCTGGCAGAGAGGCCACCGTCAGGAGGGGAGTGTATGACAGGAGAACGGTGTATCAGGATTCGATGTCCCGGATCAGGTTGACCATTTCCACGGCCCCCAGGGCGCAGTCATAGCCCTTGTTGCCTGCCTTGGTTCCGGCCCGCTCAATGGCCTGCTCAATGGTGTCGGTGGTGAGGACCCCGAACATCACGGGGATGTCGCTCTCCAGGGAGACGTGGGCGATGCCCTTGGAGACCTCTGCGCAGACGTAGTCGTAGTGGCTGGTGCTGCCCCGGATGACCGCTCCCAGGCAGATGACGGCATCGTACTTGCCGCTTTTGGCCATCTTCCCGGCGATGAGGGGGATCTCAAAGGCCCCGGGGACCCAGGCGATCTGCACATCCTCTTCGCTGACCCCGTGGCGGACCAGGCCGTCCATGGCACCTCCCAGAAGCTTGGAGGTGATGAATTCGTTGAAGCGGGCGGCGACGATGCCTACCTTCATGTTGTTGGCCACCAGGCTGCCTTCAAAAGTTCTCATAGGAAAGTCCTCCTTGTATTATGTTTCAAAAATTTCGATCAATAGTCCAGGATATGCCCCATCTTTTTCTTCTTAGTCTGGAGATAGAAGAGGTCGTGAGTGGTGGCCTCCATCTGGATGGGCACCCGCGCTTCGATGGACAGGCCGAAGTCGGAGAGCTGGTAGACCTTGTCGGGGTTGTTGGTGAGGAGCCGCATGGTCTTCACGCCGAGATCCCGCAGGATCTGAGCGCCGATGTAGTACTCCCGCAGGTCCCCGGCAAAGCCCAGGGCCAGGTTGGCCTCCAGGGTGTCCATGCCGGTGTCCTGGAGCTCATAGGCCCGCAGCTTGTTGATGAGGCCGATGCCCCGGCCCTCCTGGCGCATATAGAGGAGGATGCCCCGGCCTTCCTTTTCGATCTGGGTCATGGCGGCGGCAAACTGCTGGCCGCAGTCACAGCGGAGGGAGCCGAAGGTATCGCCGGTGAGGCACTCGGAGTGGACCCGGCAGAGGAGGTCCTTGCCGTCGCCGATATCCCCCTTCACCAGGGCCACGTGGTGCTGGCCGTCCAGCTTGCTCACATAGCCGTAGGCGGTGAAGTCGCCGTACTTGGTGGGCATCTTGGTCTCGGTGACCTGCTCCACCAGGATGTCGGTCCGCTTGCGGTAGTCCTGGAGGTCCTTGATGGTGATGAACTTGATGTCCCACTTTTTGGCCAGTTCCATGAGCCGGGGGGTCTGCATCATGGTGCCGTCCTCCTCCATGATCTCACAGCACAGGCCCACTTCCTTCAGACCTGCCAGCCGCATCAGGTCCACGGTGGCCTCGGTGTGGCCGTTCCGCTCCAGAACGCCGTTTTTCTTGGCCAGCAGGGGGAACATATGGCCGGGGCGGCGGAAGTCCTCGGGACGGACGTTATCTTCCACGCATTTGAGGGCGGTGATGGAGCGCTCGGCGGCGGAGATGCCGGTGGTGGTGTCCACGTGGTCGATGGAGACGGTGAAGGCGGTCTCGTGGTTGTCGGTGTTCCGGGTGACCATCTGGGGGATCTGGAGCTTCCGAACGTATTCCTCGGACATGGGCATACAGATGAGCCCCTTGCCGTGGGTGGCCATGAAGTTGATGTTTTCGGTGGTGGCAAACTGGGCGGCACAGATGAAGTCGCCCTCGTTTTCCCGGTCTGGGTCGTCGGTGACCAGGATGATCTTGCCTTGACGCAGGGCCTCCAGGGCCTCTTCGATGGTGTTGAACTGGAACATGTTCGCGTTCTCCTTTCGTTTATGCTAGTTTTTTAATCAAATGCTAAAAGAGCATTTGATTAAGCCGCACGCATTGCGGCTTGCGGCATTGGCCGCTAAAACGATGTGCAATACTTTTCTTGACGCCAAAGGCGGCGTGCCATTGCATGGCGGGATAAAATGATTTCATCATTTTATCAAGAGAAAGTATTAGAATCCGTATTTGGTCAGGAAATCCCGGGTAATGCCCGAGGCCCTTTGGGGAACCTCCTGGGGTTGGAGGAGTTTTTCTACATATTTGCCGATGATGTCGGTCTCCAGGTTCACCTTGTCCCCGGGCTTTCGGTCCTGGAGGACGGTGACTGCCACGGTGTGGGGGATGGCCGAGATGGCGAAGGACTGGCTGTCCACCCTGGCTACCGTCAGGCTGATGCCGTCGATGGTGATGGAGCCCTTCTCCACCACATACCGCAGGACCTCGGGGGAAGCCCCGATGGTGTACCAGATGGCGTTGTCATCCTTTTGGGTGGAAAGGACGGTGCCCAGACCGTCCACATGGCCGGAGACGATGTGACCGCCGAACCGGCCGTTTGCCGCCATGGCCCGCTCCAGGTTTACCCGGCTTCCCGGACGGAGAGCGGCCAGGGAGGAACGATTCAGGGTCTCGTGCATCACATCGGCAGTGAAGGTGGTGGGGGTGAAAGAGGTGGCCGTCAGGCAGACCCCGTTGACAGCGATGCTGTCCCCCACATGGATGTCCTCCAGGACCACCTTGGCCTGGATCTCCAGCACGGCGCTGTGGGTTCCTTTTCGGATGGACCGGATGGTCCCCATTTCTTCCACGATGCCGGTAAACATCAGGCATCCACCTCGCTTTCTATCAGAAAGTCGTCACCGATTTGGGTGACCACAGGGTTCTTCAGCCGGACGGCAAGGTCCGGATGGGGGAAACCCTGGCCGCCAATGGGGGATTTGGCGGCGGAGCCTCCCAGAAGTTTGGGGGCAATGTAGGCCTGGACTTTGTTCACCAGGCCCTGCTCCAGGGCGGACCAGTGGAGGGCAGAGCCGCCCTCCAGGAGGATGCTGTCCACACCCTCCCGGCCCAGGGCATCCCAAAGAGCAGGGAGGTCCACCATCCCTGCCCGTTCCGGCAGGGTCAGGACCCGACAGCCCGCCTCTTCGTAGGGGGTCTTGGCCTGGGGATCGGCCACGCAGGTGGCCAGGAGAGTGGGGACCTCCCGGGCGGTCCGGACCACCTGGGCAGTGAGGGGGGTACCCAGGTGGGTGTCGCAGACGATGCGCAGGGGGTTCCGACTACCTTCCAAACGGCAGGTGAGCTGGGGGTCATCGGTTCGGACGGTGCCCGAGCCCACCAGGATGGACCGGTAACGGCCCCGGCTCTGGTGGACGTGTCGGCGGGCCTCCTCGCCGGTGATCCACTGGGACGCGCCGGTGTAGGCCGCCAGCTTTCCATCCAGAGTCATGGCGTATTTCAGGACGGTGTAGGGCCGTCCGGTGGAGATGAAGTGGAAGAAGACCTCATTCAGAGCCCTGCATTCCGCTTCCAAAACCCCTTCTGTGACCTGGATGCCGCTGGCCCGGAGGATGCCGAGCCCTTTACCGGCCACTTGAGGGTTGGGGTCCCCGGAGCCCACCACCACCCGGGAAATGTCTGCCTCCAGAATGGCTTCCGTGCAGGGGGGCTGTCTGCCGTGGTGGCAGCAGGGCTCCAGGGTGACATATAGGGTGGATCCTCTGGGGGCTTCGGTGCAGGCGGCCAGAGCGGCCCGCTCTGCGTGAAGGTCTCCGCACCGGGCGTGGTAGCCCTGGCCGATGATCCGGTCATCTTTTACGATGACAGCCCCCACCATGGGGTTGGGGCTGGTCCAGCCCCAGCCCTTGCGGGCCAGGTCCAGGGCCATCTGCATATAGGTCTGATCGGTCATGGGACACCTCCGGGAAACAAAAAATGCGCTCTGAACGGTCTTCAGAGCGCACTCCAACAGCACAGGACACCTCGCCCTCTGCCAACAAAAAAGCTCCGGAATCAAAAAATTCCAGAGCAAAATAAGTACAGCAAATAGGCGCAGGCTGACCTGCGATAACTGTAGCGTCAAATCTTCTCCCATCCAGACTGTCACTGTCGGCTCCGGAATTTCACCGGGATCATGCCTTTCGGCTCGCGGGCTTTACCGCCGGTAGGGACTTTCACCCTGCCCTGAAGATCGCTGTTCAATTTTCGCTTTTTACGATACACTGGGGAAAGGGCGATTGTCAAGAGGTGTTTTGAAGGTTTTGAAAATATAGTAAAACCAAACAAATTGGAAGGGTAAGATTTTTGCTATCTACACAAGAAATGTGGGTGAATCTTTGTAGTATCTACACAGCGTAGGTTGTCAAAGGGACAAGGGGTGAGGTACAATAGGCCCAGAACGAACAGGAGGGAAACCATGGAAAACTATGTGACCGGGGCTGTCATCAAGGCCCTGCGGGAGAAACAAAACCTGACCCAGAAGGAGCTGGCCGAACAGATCGGAGTCAGCGACAAAACAGTGAGCAAGTGGGAGACCGGGAAGGGCCTGCCGGACATCACCCTTCTGGAGCCTCTGGCCGGGGCCCTGGGAGTGTCGGTGACCGAGCTGCTGGCCGGGGAGATCCGGGTGAACACCAACCGGGCGGGCAATATGCTGCGGAGCAAGTTCTATGTGTGCCCTGTGTGCGGGAATGTGATCCACGCGGTGGGCCAGGGGAGCTTCCACTGCTGCGGGGTGGCCCTGCCCCCTCTGGAGGCGGAGGAGCCCGATGCGGACCACGGCATTTCTCTGGAAAAGATGGAGGACGACTGGTATATTACCATGGACCACCCCATGACAAAAGCCCACCACATCACCTTCTTCGCCTATGTGACCGCTGACCGCATCCTCCTCCAGCGGACCTATCCCGAGCAGGATTGTGCTCTGCGCTTTCCCCGGATGGGCTTTGGCAGACTGTACGCCCACTGCAGCCACCACGGTTTGTTCCAAATCAAGCTCACCCGTGGGGATATTTTGAAATAAGATTGAAAAAGCCCGGGAATTCCCAGGCTTTTTCTTTTGGGTGCAATCGGAAATGAGACTTGACAAAAGTTTCTAAAGGACTATAATTGATGTGGAATGCTCATGAAGAATAGGGAAAGGGAGGGTTGACCATGGATCGTCTGCAAGACCGCCTTGTGGTTCTGCCGTTTTGGAATGATTTGAATGAAACACAGTGCCAGACTCTCCTGCGAGGGACCATGGAGCAGACCCTTCCCGTTGGGAGTCTTCTGGAGGAGGAGAACGGGATGCTCCTGCTCCTGAAGGGGAGCATTCGGGTCTATCTTCTGTCTGAGGAGGGGAGGGAGGTCACCCTCTTCCACCTGCGGTCGGGGGATGTGTGCACCCTGGGTGCTGCCCGTGTGCCTGACCGATTGCCCTTTGTGCCCCAGATGATCGTGGAGGAGGACTGTCAGGTCCTAGTGACCCGGGCTTCGGCCTTGCAAAGCCTTAGGGAGGAAAGTCTGTCGGTCCGTGCCTTTGTCTATGAGCAGGGGAGCCGCCATCTGGTGCAGATGGTCTGGGCCATGGAGCAGATCATCTTCCTTCACGTGGACCGTCGGCTGGCCTCCTTCCTGCTGGAGGAGTATAGCAGAACGGGAAACCGGGAGATCCGCATGACCCACGAGGAGATCGCCCGGCAGATCTCTTCCGCCCGTGAGGTGGTAGCCCGGATGGTCAAGCGTTTTTCCGCCCAGGGACTGGTGGAGGCCCGAAGAGGGGTCCTCTATCTGACTGACCTGGAAGGGTTTCAAAAACTGATGCAATAAAAATGACGCTGCAAAAGCAGCGTCATTTTTTGCTTACTTCAGGATGGCAGCCAGGTCCCCCTCGGGGGTGCCGGTGGGGTGGATGTCAAAGTTTTTCACTAAAAATTCTAAGACATTTTTGGAAAGGAAGGCGGGCAGGGTGGGGCCCAGGTAGATGTTTTTCAGACCCAGGTGCAGCAGGGTCAGCAGGATGCAGACCGCCTTCTGCTCGTACCAGGACAGCACCAAGGTCAGGGGAAGGTCGTTGACCCCGCAGCCGAAAGCCTCGGCCAGTGCTACCGCCACCTTGATGGCGCTGTAGGCATCGTTGCACTGGCCCATGTCCATGATCCGGGGCAGACCGCCAATGGTGCCCAGGTCCAGGTCGTTGAAGCGGAACTTGCCGCAGGCCAGGGTGAGAACGGCGGTGTCGGCAGGGGTCTGCCTGACAAACTCGGTGTAGTAGTTCCGGCCGGGGCGGGCACCGTCACAGCCGCCCACCAGGAAGATGTGCCGCAGAGCGCCGGCCTTCACCGCGTCGATGACCGTGTCGGCCACGGACAGAACGGTGTGGTGACCGAAGCCGGTGGTGACCTCCTTACCGCCGTTGATGCCGGTGAAAGCCCGGTCCTCAGAGAAGCCGCCCAGCTCCAAGGCCTTCCGGATGACGGGGGAGAAGTCCTTGTCCTCCCCGATGTGGACCATTTCGGGGTAGGCCACCACCTCGGTGGTGAAGACCCGGTCGGCATAGCTGGCCTTGGGGGGCATCAGACAGTTGGAGGTGAAGAGGATGGGGGCGGGTAGGTCAGCAAACTCTCTCTGCTGGTTCTGCCAGGCGGTGCCGAAGTTCCCCTTCAGATGGGGGTATTTTTTCAGTTCAGGGTAGGCGTGGGCAGGGAGCATCTCCCCGTGGGTGTAGACGTTCACGCCCTTGCCCTGGGTCTGCTCCAGCAGGAGCTGGAGATCCCGCAGGTCGTGGCCGGTGATGACGATGAAGGGGCCTTTCTCCACGGACAGGGAGACGGTGGTGGGGACGGGATGACCGTAGGTCTCGGTGTTGGCCCGGTCCAGCAGGGCCATGCAGGTCAGGTTCACCTCACCCACCTCCAGCACGATGGGCAGCAGTTCATCCATGCCGTAGCTGTCGTTGCCCACAGCGGCCAGGGCCTTGTAGAAGAAGCGGTTGACCGCCTTGTCCTCGTAGCCCAGGACCCGGGCGTGGTAAGCGTAGGCTGCCATGCCCCGGATGCCAAAGAGGATGAGAGATTTCAGGGAGCGGATGTCCTCGTTCGCCTGCCAGAGGGTGTCCATGTCGTAGTCCTCGGCCATGCAGGCGGAGCAGGGGACGAAGGAGGGGTAGAGGAAGCCCTTGGCCTCCAGGACCCGGTCGATGAGGTCTTCCATGTGGTCGTCGTCAAAGCTCACGTTGGTGACGGTGGCAAAGAGGGCCTCCAGCATCACCTGGTCGATCTCCTTGGTGATGAGACCTTCCCGGCCCTGGGCAGCTCTGGCCAGACCGATGAGGGCGCCGGTCAGCTCGTCTTGGAGCTTGGCGTTGTCTGCGCTCTTGCCGCAAACGCCCTTCTTGCCCGTGCAGCCGCTGCAGCCGGTGGTCTGCTCACACTGGAAACAAAACATATTCTGGTTCATCATACTTGGGTTCCTCCTGTTTTAGGTTCTGTCTACGATCCGGCCGTCGGTGGAGATGGTCACCACCTGCCAGGGAATGAATTTGCCGCTGGCCTGAAGGGCTCTCTGAGCGGCCATCTGGATGCCGCCGCAGCAGGGAACTTCCATCCGCACCACGGTGAGACTCTTGATATCATTGTTCTGCAGGATGGCAGTTAATTTTTCGGTGTAGTCCACCATGTCCAGCTTGGGGCAGCCCACCAGGGTGATGTGATCCTTCATGAAGTCCTGGTGGAAGTTGGCGTAGGCAAAGGCGGTGCAGTCTGCCGCGATGAGGAGCTTGGCCCCCTGGAACCAGGGAGCGGCCACGGGGACCAGCTTGATCTGGACCGGCCACTGGCGCAGCTGAGAGGTCTGCCGGGGGACCTCCGCCTGGACAGGCACCTCCTGGCGGTGGATGGCCTTTGCCATGGAGCCGGGGCAGCCGCCTGTGGCACAGGCGGACTGTTTCTTGTTGGCCAGGACGGCGGCCTCGTCATAGGGAGCGGCCTCCCGCTCCACGAAGGTGATGGCACCCTGGGGGCAGGCGGGGAGGCAGTCTCCCAGGCCGTCGCAGTAGTCGTCCCGCAGGAGCTTTGCCTTGCCGTCCACCATGCCGATGGCCCCCTCGTGGCAGGCCTCCACGCAGATGCCGCAGCCGTCACATTTATGTTCATCGATCTGAATGATCTTTCTAATCATAATAAAGTCCTCCTGTTCTTGACTTTCTGGCTTAAGCTTACTATACTGAGGTTAGAATGTATGTTGGAAATCCAACAAAGGAGGGAGAAATGGAACAATTTTTTGCCATTCTTTCCCGCTGCTCCCTGTTTGCGGGGGTTGGACAAGAGGAAATGGGTCTCATGCTTCACTGTCTGGGTGCCCGGGAGCGGGCGATCCCCAAGGGAGAACCGGTCTTTCTGGAGGGTGACCCGGCGGGCTTCATCGGGGTGGTCCTGGAAGGGGCCGTCCAGGTGGTCCGGGATGATTACTATGGCACCCGAAGTGTTCTGGCGGTGATCCAGCCCGGGGAGATCTTTGGGGAGGCATTCTCCTGTGCCGGGGTGGAGACCATGCCCGTGAGTGCCTTTGCTCTCAAGGGGAGCAAGGTCCTGTGGCTGGACTGCAAGCGGATGCTCACCGTGTGCAGCAACGCCTGTCAGTTCCACAACCGGATGGTGGCCAACCTCCTGCGGGCGGTGGCCCGGAAGAACCTGGCCCTCAGCCGGAAGATCCAGTTCATGTCTCAAAAAACCACCAAGGAGAAGATCATGGCCTATCTTCTGGATCAGGCCAAGGTCCAGGGGTGTGCTGCCTTCACCATCCCCCACGACCGTCAGGCTCTGGCGGATTTCCTGGGGGTGGAGCGGAGCGCCATGTCCGCCGAGATCGGTAAGCTGAAAAAGGCGGGGATCCTGGACTGCAAAGGCCCCTGGTTCCATTTGCGGGACACAGGGGAAGAAGAATTGTAAGAAAGGCTCCTGCCGGCAGGAGCCATGTGGTATACGATTGAACATATCCAATGGGAAAGGAGATCACCATGGGAATCACCAGTTTATTTGGAAGAAAAGATATCAATGTCGGTATGATGCAGTTTTTGGAGGAGCCCAACGCCGTCCTTCTGGATGTGCGCACCCCGGCAGAGTATATGGAAAAGCGCATTCCCGGCAGCATCAATCTGCCTTTGGATGAGATCGGCAAGATCAAGTTCAAGGTCACCGATCCGAACACGCCCATCTATCTCTACTGCCGCAGCGGCAACCGGAGCCACACCGCTCTGGGTGTCCTGCAGAAGCTGGGCTACACCCATGTGTTTGACATCGGCGGCATCAAGCACTACCGGGGCCGGACCGAGGGCGGACCCAAGTGACCTGGGAAGCATTTCGCAGTCGGGTCCCGGTTCCCTTGAACCGTCAGCAGGAGGCGGCCGTCCGGGCTGTGGACGGCCCCGTCCTGCTCCTGGCTGTGCCTGGGAGCGGCAAGACCACCGTTCTTATCCTCCGGCTGGGGTATATGCTCTTCTGCCGGAATATCCCGCCGGAGAACATCCTCACCATGACCTACACCGTAGCCGCCACCCGTGACATGGCGGCTCGTTTTGCTGTCTATTTTGGGGAGGAGATGGCCCAAAGGCTGGAGTTTCGCACCATCAACGGGGTATCCGCCCGGATCATCCGCCATTACGAGCAGACCATGGGTCGTCAGGCCTTCCAGCTCATCACCGACGAGGGCAAACTCTCCGCCCTGGTGGGAGAACTCTGCCGAAAGGCCACCGGAGAGTTTGCCACGGAGAGCACCATCCAATCCCTGCGGACAGCCATTACTTATATCAAAAATATGCAGCTGACCAAAGAGGAGATCGAGGAACTGAGATCTGACGATCTTCCTGTAGCCCGGGTGTATCGGGATTACTGTGCCGCCCTTCGCCAAAACGGCTGGATGGACTATGACGACCAGATGGTCTATGCGGCCCAGATCCTTAGACAATACCCGAAAATTTTGAAACAGTTCCAGGCTCGCTATCCTTATCTCTGCGTGGACGAGGCCCAGGATACCTCCAGGATCCAGCACAGCATCATCCGCCTGCTGGCAGGGGATTCCCCCAATCTCTTCATGGTGGGGGATGAGGACCAGTCCATCTACGGCTTCCGGGCAGCTTATCCTGCCGCCCTCATGGACTTTGAGCGGGTCTATCCCGGGGCCAAGGTCCTGCTCATGGAAAAGAATTACCGCTCCACCGCCAGCATCGTGGCGGCGGCTGGAAAGTTCATCAAACAGAACACCAACCGCCGGGACAAGAATATGACCGCCTCCCACGAGGAGGGGCCTGCCATCCGGGAGTTGTGGGCCTATGACCGGGCGGACCAGTACAAGTACCTGGCCCGGCTGGCCGCCCACTGCGACCGGGAGACTGCCGTCCTGTATCGGAACAACGACAGCGCCCTGCCTGTCCTGGACCTCCTGGACCGCCAGGGCATCGGATACCGGTGCCGCCAGGTGGAGGGGAGTTTCTTCTCCCATCGGGTGGTCCGGGATGTGCTGGATATGGTGGCCTTTGCCCATCACCCTGACGACGGGGAGATATTCCTGCGCATCTATTACAAGTTCCGGCGGGGATCACCAAGGCGGCAGTGGAGACGGCCATCCGGCAGGGGGGCGAACTCCTTCCTCAACTGGCAGAACTTCAGGGGGTCTCGCCCTGGACCCAGATGCAGTGTAAATCCTTGTCCACCCACTTTGCCCATATGCTGGAGGAGGGGGCCGACAAGGCCATCTACCGCATCCGCCATTTCATGGGCTATGGGGATTACCTGGAGGAACGTGGGGGAGACCTGGGTAAATTGGACATCCTGGAGGCCCTGGGCAAGCAGGAGCCTGACCTGGATGGGCTGGTCCGCCGATTGAATGATCTGCAGGCTCTGGTCCAGGAGGGGTCCACCAACCGGGCCAGCAACTTTATCCTGTCCACCATCCACTCCAGCAAGGGGTTGGAGTATCAGCGGGTCATCCTGATGGATGTGGCCGACGGTATCCTTCCCAGTGTGGATGCGCCCACCGACAGCTCGCCCGAGGAGGACGTGGAGGCCTATGAGGAGGAGCGGCGGCTTTTCTACGTGGGTATGACCAGGGCCAAGGAGGAGCTGAGTGTCTTCCGGTTCAAGAAGGTGGGGCTGACCTCGGCTTTCTCTGCCAAATTGTTCCCGAAAAAATCGGTTCCTGTGCGAAAAGAATCCAAGCCCCAGCCCAAGCCCGCCTTCAAGGTGGAGGTCATCATCGATGCCGCTCCCTACATCCCTGGGGTCCGGGTGGTCCACCAGCAGTTTGGTTCAGGAAAAATCGTCAATAAGCTAGGGGATGTGGCGACCATTCTCTTCGATGACGGGGAGGAAAAACGGTTCTCCCTGGCCACCGCTCTGCGGCAGAAGCAACTGAAACTGGAGAAAAACTGAGCCAGCCTTGTGGATTTGGCTGATTGACAAGACACCCTGTGCTGTGGTATCCTGATGTCAATATGATATGGTTGATGATTTCCCGAGAGACCGAAAGGCACCGAAGAAGCAATACGGCTGGGTCCCGTCTTACCCACCGTGGAAACTGAGCAGGTAAAAGGAAGGAAATCGGACAAATCTTTGGAGAGAGCGTCCCGGAGACGCCGCCGATGAGGCTATAACCAACAGGCACAAAGGACAAAGAGTATGAAGACCCTGTAGGGTCCTCATACTCTTTTTTGCTTGCAGAAAAGGGTTCATATGACAAGGCGAAAGAAACACAAGGAGGCTTGCCTTATGAACCGGCAGCAGGAAGAACCCTTCCTGGAAAAATTCGCATTGATCCTATCCCTGTTCAGCGGTATCCTGTTCCTGACCGTGGAACTGATGGCCGCCCGGACCACCTCCTCCCAGGGGATCTGGGCGGACAGCATCTACGACCTGGGGGAGACTGCCTTTCTGGCAGTGTTTACCTTTCTTCTTGTTTTTCTCAAGGAGAATGAGAAGAGAGACCGGATCCGCCAAATCTTCACCCTGAGCAAAAACGCCCTTTTGGCCGTCCTTCTCACGGGCCTCGTCTGGGGAAACGTCCGGGTCCTTCTCACCGGGGGCCACCTGATCGACCCCCATCAGGTCTGGGGGATGGAGCTGTGGCTCTGCCTGCTGGCGGCGGCGGTCACCGGTCTGCTGTGGGTCCTGTCCCGCCGCTCATCCTCGGAGGCCCTTCGCAGTGAGGTGGTGTGCTGGGCTATCGATGTGGCCGGGTGTGCCGGGATGATTTTTTCCTATGGTCTGTGTGCCTGTCTGGG
>JAFVUT010000024.1 GCA_017502545.1 Ruminiclostridium sp. | reverse complement strand
GCGTGGACATCGCCGACCTGGCCATCGAGTCCATGGCAGGCTGCACCAGCCAGCCCTCCCTGAACGTGGTTGTGGAAGCCCTCCGCGGCACCGAGCGCGACACCGGTCTGGAGTTCGAAGGCCTCAACGAGCTGGCCCGCTACTACGAGCACGTCCGCAAGGTCTACGCTGCCAACGAGTCCGGTCAGGTCTCTCCCCTGGCTGAGATCTACAAGCACGAGATCCCCGGCGGCCAGTACTCCAACCTGCTGGCACAGGTCACCGAGATGGGTTCCAAGGACGAGTTCGAGAAGATCAAGGAACTGTACCGCCAGGCCAACATCCTGCTGGGCAACCTGATCAAGGTCACCCCCTCCTCCAAGGTGGTTGGCGACCTGGCCATCTTCATGTCCAAGAACGGCCTGACCATGGACAACATCCTCACCGAGGGTGCAGGCCTGTCCTACCCCGACTCTGTCATCGACTTCTTCAAGGGTATGATCGGTCAGCCCGAGGGCGGCTTCCCCAAGGAGCTGCAGAAGATCGTCCTGAAGGACATCGAGCCCATCACCGTCCGCCCCGGCACCCTGCTGCCCGACGTGGACTTCGAGCAGATCAAGCAGCTGCTGCGTGAGAAGTTCGACATGGAAGGCTTCTCCGCCTTCGACATGGAGCAGAAGGCCGTTTCCCACGCCCTGTATCCCAAGGTCTACGAGGACTACTGCACTCACTTCGATGCCTACAACGATGTTACCACCCTGGAGTCCCACGTCTACTTCTTCGGCCTGCGCAAGGGCGAAGAGACCGTCCTGAAGGTGGACTCCGGCAAGGACATCATCATCAAGTTCGTCCATATGTCCGACCCCGACGAGGAAGGCTACCGCGTGCTGACCTTCGAAGTCAACGGCATGCTCCGTGAGCAGAAGGTCCTGGATAAGACCCTGGAGGTCGTTGTGGACCGCAAGCTGAAGGCCGACAAGTCCAACCCCGCACATCTGGGCTCCACCATCCCCGGCACCGTGGAGACCGTTCTGGTGAAGGAAGGCGACGTGGTCAAGGTCAACCAGCCTCTGATGATCGTGGAAGCCATGAAGATGGAAACCACCTTCGTCTCCAAGGTCAACGGCAAGGTCGACAAGGTTTACGTGGCTCCCGGCGAGCACGTCAACGCAGAAGACCTGCTGGTCTCCTTCATCCTGGATGAAGAATAATTCCTAAGATGCTTGAACGCCCCTGGCTCATTGAGCCAGGGGCGGTTTTTTGTATTGCACCTCTGCACCGCGGGCCGATATGGAATCGGCCCCTTCGAGTTTGTTTCTTCCTGTAGGGGCGGATCCCATCTCCGCCCACGCCTCGCAGAGTTTCGCCGATTCATCGGCGAAATATAGTTTGATCCGTGATGTGGCAGGACATGTGCCTGCCGCATCATTCTTCTCGGCCTGCAAACGTGCGGGCCTTTAGCCCGTGCGCTGCAGCAGGCCGCAGTTCACCTGAGGGAGCCCAGCGCAGCGGGTCCCTCAGGTATATAAAAAAATCGCCCCCCACCGTAAGGTGGGGGGCGATGTAACTAGCCGATTGGAGTAAACTCCTTAGTTAAGCGGGTTGTAAATTAGCCCTTAACTTCAGCGATGGACTTAGCCAGGCGAGCGCAAGCCTCGTCAACATTCTCCTTGGTGATGACCAGAGGAGGAACCATACGGATGATGGAGGTGCCGATAGCGGTGACCAGGAACTTGTTGCGGATGCAAGCACGCTTGACTTCGACTGCGGAGATGCCGTCTTCCAGAACAGCACCGACGAACAGGCCGCGATGACGCTCAGCAACGACGCCGGGGATCTTCAGCAGCTCTTCTGCGAAGTAGTCGCCCATTGCCTTAGCGTTAGCTGCCCAGTTGCCAGCCTTCAGCTCGCGCAGGACTGCCAGAGAAGCAGCGCAAGCGACGGGGTGACCAGCGTAGGTGGAGCCGTGGGTGCCGGGACCGAATGCGGAAGCAGCCTTGTCGTTGCAAGCGATGCCGCCGATGGGCATGCCGCCGCCCATTGCCTTAGCCATGGAGACGATGTCGGGCTGGACGCCGTAGGTCTGATAGCACATGAACTCACCGCAGCGGCCCCAACCTGCCTGCACTTCGTCCAGGCACAGCAGGATGCCCTTCTCGTCGCAGAACTCACGGATGCCCTTGATGAACTCTTCCTTTGCGGGCCACACGCCGCCCTCGCCCTGAACAGGCTCGAACATGATAGCGCAGGTCTTGCCCTCAACGTATGCAGCCTTGAAGGACTCCAGATCGTTGTAGTCAGCATAGACGAAGCCGGGGGTCAGGTCGCCGAAGCCCTTCTGGATAGCGGAGTCGGGCTGGCCGGTAGCGGTCATAGCGCCGAAGGTACGGCCGTGGAAGGACTTCTTAGCAGTGATGATGTGCCAAGCGTCGGGGCCGATGTTCTCGATGCCCCACTTACGAGCCATCTTGATCATTGCTTCGTTAGCCTCTGCACCGGAGTTCTGATAGAAGACCTTATCCATGCCGATGGTCTCGCAGATTTCCTTGGACAGAACTGCCTGAGGAATGGTGTAGGGGTAGTTGAAGGTGTGCATGATGGTAGCAGCCTGCTCCTGGACAGCCTTCACGACTGCGGGGTGGCAGTTACCCAGGGTGTTAACAGCGATACCAGCGTAGAAGTCCAGATATGCTTCGCCGTTCTCGTCATACATGTAGACGCCTTCAGCGGAGTCAGCAACGAAGTCCATACGCTCGTAGGTCTCGATCATGTACTTCTTAACCTGTGCCTTCAGTTCAGCAGCGGTCAGACCAGTGTCTTTCAGTCTCATAAAAATTTCCTCCCATTCAAAATATGAAAAATAAGGGACTCGAACTTACCGATGCAAGTTCGATATTCGAAACAGTCGGCTACTCAATACCGTCTGTTTTGAACGTTTCGCTCCAGGGGTGCGTCCCCTGTAACTTGTGCATATGATAACACCATTTCCCCAAAAATGAAATACACCTTTTGCACAAATTATTTCCGGGGTTTTCCGGCGAATCGGCAAGGGTCCTCGCAGGATTCCCTGCTTCTTCTTTCGTCATTTTTTCGGTTTATTTTGTTTTTGGGGGGAAATCCTTATTATTTTTCCATCTTTCTTTGTTTTTCCCGCATTTTTTCGATTTGGATTCTGCGTTTTTCACCCCAAATCGGTCGATTTTTCCTTCGTCGTTTTGCACAACCACTTTTTTTCAACCTTCAAATCCCTTTGTCTTTTTTATCATGACCTGACACCTCTCTACTCTCCTGGCTGACATCTGGGCTTTCCATTGCTTTTCCCGGCCCTGCCTGCTACAATAGAGATGGTATCTGCACCTATATAAATATAAGGAAGTGACTTCCATGACCCATACCGACAACCTCTGTCTGACCCCGGACGGCTCCGCTGTCCGCATCCTGGACCAGAGCCGACTGCCCAACGAGACCGTCTATCTGGAGCTCTCCCGGGCGGAGGACCTTTACGAGGCCATCCATTCCCTGCGGGTCCGGGGCGCCCCGGCCATCGGCATCTTCGCCGCCTATGCCATGTACGTCCTGGCCCGTCAGTCCCAGGCGGCCTTCTACCCCGACTTCATCCGGGACTGCCAGGCCATCCACCGCTACCTGAACAGCTCCCGACCCACTGCGGTGAACCTGCGGCACATGCTGGACCGGGTGCTGGCGGTGGCCGAGGCCATGCCCTGCATGGACGTGGACAGCATTCTGGACTCCATGAAGATGACCGCCCTGGCCATCCACCAGGAGGACATGGATATGTGCGCCGCCATCTCCCGCCACGGCCTCTCCCTGGTGAAGGACGGCGACGGCATCCTCACCCACTGCAACGCCGGACCTCTGGCCACCTCCCGGTACGGCACCGCCCTGGGGCCCCTCTTCCTGGCCGCTGAGGAGGGGATCACCCTCCACGCCTGGTGCGACGAGACCCGCCCCCTCCTCCAGGGGGCCCGGCTCACCACCTATGAGCTCCAGCGGGCCGGGGTGGACTGCACCCTCATCTGCGACAACATGGCCAGCATCGTCATGAAGGAGGGCAAGATCAACGCCTGCTTCGTGGGCTGTGACCGGGTGGCTGCCAACGGGGACACCGCCAACAAGATCGGCACCTCCGGGGTGGCCATCCTGGCCAGGCACTACGGCATCCCCTTCTATGTGCTGGGGCCCTCCTCCACCATCGACTTCCAATGCCCCGACGGGGACCACATCCCCATTGAGCTCCGGGACGGGGAGGAGATCAAGTCCAAGTTCTTCCAGCAGCCCTCGGCCCTGCCGGAGGTCAAGTGCTACAACCCGGCCTTTGACGTGACCGACCACGACCTCATCACTGCCATCGTGACGGAGAAGGGAATCTGCTACCCGCCCTTTGATGTCAACCTGGCCGCCCTCTTCGGCCGGAAGCGGAAGGAGGGCTGACCATGGCAGGCTATCCCTCTGACACCCAGGCCAAGCGGGAGATCCTGGAGGCCGGTCTGAAGATCTACCAGCGGGGGCTGGTGGCCGCCAACGACGGCAATCTCTCCGTCCGGGTGGGAGACAACGCCCTGTGGGTGACCCCCACCGGGGTCTCCAAGGGTTCCATGACCGAGGAGATGCTGGTGAAGGTGGACCTGGAGGGGAACCTCCTGGAAGGTTCCCGGAAGTCCTCCTCCGAGACAAAAATGCACCTGCGCATTTACAAGGAAAACCCCGAGGTCCGGGCGGTGATCCACGCCCACCCCCCTGCCGCCACAGCCTTTGCCTGCGCAGGTATCCCCCTGGACAAGCCCATCATCCAGGAGGCAGTGGTCTTCCTGGGGACCGTACCGGTGGCCCCCTTCGCCCTGCCCGGCTCCCAGGGGGTGGCCGACAGCGTGGCCCCCTACTGCCGGGACTTCCGGGCCCTGCTGCTGGAATACCACGGAGCGGTCTCCTGGGGGGAGACCATGGAGCAGGCCCACTACCGGATGGAGTGCCTGGAGCAGCTGGCCCAGGTGACCCTCCACCTGAAGACCCTGGGCTGTGACCGGGTGATCCCCGAATCCCTGGTCAGTGACCTGGAGGGGCTCCGCCCCGCCTGGGGAATCAAATAAGGCAACAGGCAATCATGAAGAAGTATATGGAGGCATCTCTATGAAGAAACGAATTCTCTCCCTGCTTTTGGCCCTGAGTCTGATGATGGGCCTCGGCATCTCCGCCTCGGCCTACACCCTCCCCTTCCGGGATCAGGCCGCCATCACCCACAAAATGGCAGTCTCCGAGTGTGTGGAGCTGGGCATCCTGAACGGATTCCCCGAAGGGGACTTCCGCCCCAACAACCTCATCACCCGGGCCCAGTTCTGCAAGATCATGGCCGTGACCGTGAACGGAGGGAGCTCCCCCAACGGGGCAGGCCTGTCCAACCCCTTCTACGACGTGAAAAACAGCGAGTGGTACCGGGACCATGTGGCCTACTGCCACAGCATCGGCCTGGTGGACGGCATCGGAGCCAACCTCTTCCGGCCCGAGGGCAACGTCACCGCCATGCAGGCCGCCAAGATGATGCTGGTGGCCATGGGTTATGAGGCCGCCCACTTTGGCTTCGTGGGGCCCCACTGGGCTCAGAACGTGGAATTCTACGCCGAGATGGAAGGTCTCTTCGACCTGCTGGGGGGCATGGATCGAAACGCCCCTCTCACCCGGGACAACGCCGCCCAGATGCTGTATAACGCCATGGATGCCGACCCCCACCTCTACGGCAGCCAACTGGACGAAAATGTGTATTCCGCCTCTGTCTCTCTGACCCAGAAGACCTACTACTATCGGGTCCCCGGCCAGAACTACAGCATTCCCCTCACCTACGACTACCTGACCGTAGAGGGGAACAGCCCCGCCGCCCAGGCCATCAACCGGACCATCCAGCAGGACTACGCCGACTTCTGCCGGGGTGTTGGCCGGCACGAACTGATGGGCACCTGGATGGAGATCGCCGAGAAGTACGACGACCCCGATGATCTGGGCAGTTGGTTCCTCCCCGCCACGGTGAATGCCATGGTGACCCACAACCAGGACGGCATCCTGAGCATTTGCTTCCAGGCCCACTACATTTATGACCACTACGTGAACTACGGCATGACCTTCGACCTGAAGACCGGCCAGCTCATGACCGCCAGCCAGTGCTCCGGTTACAGCGACAGCCAGCTTCTGAGCATCTATAAAAACTGGCTCCAGACCACCGACGAGGTCTATGAGCTCTATCACTCCGCCATGGTCTGGGAGGGCATGACCATGAATGACCTGGGGTTCGTCATCGACCTCTACGAGCTGGTCCTCTTCTCCCCCGAGCTCCAGTATCCCGACGGCACCCGGGTGAATTTTGAGATCTGGACCGGTATCCGCCCCTAACCACCCAAACAAAAAAGCTGACCTGTTTTCACAGGTCAGCTTTTTTGTTATTCGTGATGATAAAGTCCGCTGTAGGTCCCCCGCTCCCGGGAGGGAGACAAGGGCTGGCCGCAGTATTGGCAAAAACGGGACTCATCCCCGGAGAGGGGAAGACGACGACCGCAGTGAGGGCAGCGGCAGAATGCTGCATGGAGGACAGCATAGAGCACAGCAACGCCCACCAAGGCAAAGGTCCCAACCTGATAAAAGGACCCGTTGGTGAACAACGTCAGCAAAGCAATGATCGAAGCGATCACAAACAGCAGAAACCGCAGACGTTTGCGGAGCAAATTTGGATTATTCATGCAGAACTCCCCCAATCCGCCATGGATGGAATTTTCTGGATTTTCATCATTGTACCATATCTTCCAGAAAAATGCACCTCTTTTTTGAAAAAAAGCAGACCTGATTCTACAGGTCTGCTTTCGTTCAGTTTGCTGCGGCCTGGGCCAGGACCTGGGCGGCGATGCTGCCGGCCACACTGGCACCGGAGCCGCCATTCTCCACCAGGACCAGGAAGGCCAGGGGGGTGTTCACATCGTCCACGAAGCCCACGAACCAGGCGTGGGGCTGCTTGTCTCCGCCCACCTCGGCGGTGCCGGACTTGGCGCAGACGGGCAGGTCCCCGAACTGGGACTGGCCGTACTGATTCACCACGTTGTTCCGGAGCATCTCCTTCAGCCGGGCGCAGGTGGCTTCGTCGTAAATTTTGTAGGTCTCGGTCCCGTCCGGGAAGGCCGCCGGGACAGCAGAGCCGGAGAGGGTCTCCTTGTCCACCAGCTGAGGGACGGTGGCCACCCCCCGATTGGCGATGCCTCCCAGGAAGGCCAGCATGGTGCAGGGGTTCACCAGGTCCTTGTACTGACCCACGCCGGACCAACCCAGGTAGGAGGAGCCGTCAGGGGCGGCCTCAAAGCTGCCCCGGGCGGTGTGGATGTCGCAGATCTCCAAAGACTCCATGAGACCGGCGGTCTCCATGTACTTCTCCAGGGTGTCACCTCCCAGCTCCAGAGCCAGCTGGGCGTAGGCCCCATTGCAGGAGGAGGCCAGACACTGGTCGATGTTCATGTTCTGGCCGTGGGCGTAGGGACAGGTGATGGTGTCCGGCCCGATCTGGTAGGAACCGGTGCAGGAGAAGGTGAAGGCATCCAGGTCCTTCTTCTGTTCAATGGCTGCTGCCGTGGTGACGATCTTAAAGGTAGAGCCGGGGGTGTAGGTGGAGGAGAAGAACCGGTTCAGATAGGCACCCTCATAGGCGGGGTTCTCGTTGATGTCACCGGGGGGATTCAGGGGGTCGTAGGACGGGGCGCTCACCAGGCACTTGGTATCACCGGTGAGGTAGTTATAGACGGCCACCACACCCTTCCGCCCGTTGAGGGCCTGGTAGGCCGTGGCGTTCAGGGAGGCATCCACCGTCAGGGTCACGTCATGGCTGCCCAGAGTGGTGCCGGTGACCGGGTTATAGCCCGTCAGTCGGCTGGCCAGGACGGAGCGCAGAGAGGTACCGAAGTTCCGGTCGCCCACCAGGTGCAGGGTGGAGACTCGGGTGGACCAGTCCTCGGCGTACTCCCCGGTCTGGCCGTCGTAGAGCTTCACGCCCTTGCTGTCATAGATGGCACCAGACTCGTAATAGGTGGTGCCGAAGAAGCCCACCCAGTCGTTGCCATTCCGGAAGAGCTGGACGCAGAAGAAGACCATACCAGTCAGCAGGCCTGCCACCAGCACCAGGGTGATGGCCACCCGTCGGTTCAGTCGTTTCATCGGTTCTCCCTCCCTTCCCCAAAGTCAGCAGGACGGATGGTGTCCTCCATAGGCCGCTGGTCAGCCAGGCTCTGCCAGTCGTCGATGCCCCCCTCCCCCTGTTTCCAGTGGCGGGTGGCATAGGGGTCCTCCGGTCCCGGCTGGGGCGGGGTCCACTGCTGGGTGAAGTCCGGCTGGTCGTAGCCCTCAAATTCGTTGTACTGATAGGGATCGTCGTAGGCGTATCCCTGGTCGTAGTCGTCAAAATATTCGTCGTCGTAGTAGTCGTCAAAATCCTCGTCCCAGCCGTCGTAGATCCCCTCGGGGTCCGGGGGGACCCAGCCGCGGATGCGCTTGGGGAGTTTTAGAGAGAAGCTGGCGTTGGGCCGGGTGTCCGCCGCCTTCAGGAAGGCCAGCAGGCCCCAGCAGGAGATCATGCTGGAACCGCCCATGGACACGAAGGGCAGGGTAACACCGGTGAGGGGGAGGATGTCCACCGCACCCAGCACGTTCAGGGAGGCCTGGAAGACCAGCATGGCAGCGGCGGAGTTGGCGGCGATCACATAGTAGCTGGACCGGGCGTTGGCGGCACAGCGGACGGCGTAAATGGCCAGGATCAGGATGCAGGACACGGTGAGAAGAGCCAGGATCAGGCCGAACTCCTCGCTGATGACACCGAAGACCAGGTCGGTGTTGGCAGCGCCGATGTTCTTGAGGAAACTCTCCTCGGTGCCCTTGCCGAAGAGACCGCCCGATGCAATGGCCGACATGGTGCGGGTCTGCTGATAGCCGCCGGCCTCGGTGGAGTACTCCCACACGTGCCGCCAGGCCATGAAGCGGTTGAGGATATAGGGCTTGAACTGGAGGATCATCCAGCCTCCGGCCACCGCCGCCGTGCCCATGAGGGCCAGAAAGCCCACGTCGCCGGAGCGGAGGAAGGCAATGACCAGCAGGGCCACGAAGAAGATGAGGGCCGTGCCGAAGTCGGACATCAGGGCCAGACAGCCCATGCAGAAGCCGCAGAAGAGGATGGTGAAGATCAGGTTTCGCCGGGCGAACAGACGGTCCAGAGTGGCCGCGCCGGTAAAGATAAAGGCCACCTTCACGAACTCCGAGGGCTGGAAACTGATAAAGCCCAGGTCGATCCAGTTTTTCGCGCCGAAGACCGCCTCACCCAGGACCACGTTGAAAATGAGGAGCAGACAGGTGAGCACAGCCACCGCCCAGCGCATGGAGACCGTGGCCTGGAGGTCCCGCAGGAGGACACTCAAAAGCAGGAAGAAGATCATGCCCAGGAGCATACTGATGGTCTGGACCAGAAGACTCTCGGGGGAGTAGGCCGCCGTGATGGAGAAGGAGATGGTGCACAGGAAGAAGGCGATGGTCTCCGGTTCAAAGGCCGTCCGCTTCAGGGTGCGGTAGAGGGCGTACATGGCCCACATGGCGATGAGGAGGATGCCGAAGGAGGAGGCGATCATGATGAGGTCCTGCCCCTCCCGGCCGGGAAGGCACTGGACGGCCATCATGATCTGGAAGACCGTCAGGTAGCCCAGGGTCCTGGCGGGGCTCAGGGGCCGCTCGGCCACACCCAGGCGCATGGCCTGCTCCCGCTCCTCCTGGTCGCTGATGGCGTAGAATTCCAGGGGCATACCCCCCAGGTCGATGATGTCCCCGCTCTTGATGGGGACGGTGTGCTCCACGGCTTTGCCGTTGACCCGGGTGCCGTTCTTGGTCTGGAGGGGCTGGAGCCGCCAGTTCCCCTTGTCGTCCCGCAGAAGGGCCAGATGGCTCCGGGAGACGGTGGGGAAGTCCAGGACCACGTCGGAGAAGCCCCCTCGTCCCACGGTGTTTTCCCAGTGGCGCAGGTCGAACTGGGTGCCGTCGTTCATGGCCAGCCAGCCCCAGATCTCCTTGCCGGTCTTTTCCCGGACCAGGGAGAGGACGCAGCGGACCAGGATGAGAAGGGCCACGATGACCGCCAGCACCCGCAGGACCCCGCAGGCCACAGGCAGAACGGTATCCAGAACGGTCAGGACCACATGCTCGGTCTCGGCGGCCACCGCCGCCCTGACCTGGTCAAACAGCTGGGTAAAGATCAGCTGGAGACGTGTCCAAAGTTCCTGCATGGGTACCTCCTTTCTCCGGCTGAAAGCCGCCGGAAGCGAAATAAACTCAAGTATGAATCGGTATTATACCAAGAAAATATGAACAAAACAAGTCAGGGTGTGAAGTTCCTCTTTTCCCCAAGTCCCTTGATAAATCCCCGGGAAAGATATAATATAAGGTAAGAACAGCCAAAGTGAGGTGAACGCCTGTGGACAAGCAGGCCCTCTATACATACTTAAAAGAAAAGGGCATCCCCTTTGAGGCGATGGAGCACGCCCCCGTCTACACCGTGGAGGAGGCTCTGGCTCTGGACCTCCCCCGTCCCGAGGCCGGAGCCAAGAACCTCTTTCTCACCGACAAGAAGAAGCGGAACTACTGCCTTCTCACCGCCCGGGACCATGTTCCCGTCAGGCTCAAAGACTTCCAGAAGGCCATCGGCCTGTCCGGTCTGAAGTTCGCCTCGGAGGAGGACCTGATGGCCATCCTGGGCCTCATCCGAGGGGCGGTCACCCCCTTCGGGGCCCTGAACGACACCGACCACCGGGTGACGGTCTACCTGGACGACTACTTCCGGGACCACGAGATCTCCGTCCACCCCAACGACAACACCGCCACCGTCTACCTCCAGGGTGCCCAGCTGGCCGACCTCCTTCGGGAGAACGGCAGCCGGGTGGAGTTTCTGGACCTGGAGGCCCTGGGAGAGGAGGAATCCCAATGAGAGCATTCGCCTATCTGGAAAACAGCACCGCCGGTTGGATCGAAAAGGATCGGCCCCGTGCCACCGGCTTCGATGCCGTCATCCGCCCCTGGGTGGTGGCCCCCTGCACCTCCGACGTGCACAACGTGGAGATCAACTGCCTCAAGCCCAACCGCATCCTGGGCCACGAGGGGGTGGGCATGATCGTGGAGGTGGGGGAACTGGTCCGGGACTTCCGGGTTGGCGACGTGGTGGCCATTCCCCCCGTGACACCCGACTGGCGGACGATCCCCTCCCAGCTGGGGGCCCACCAGCACTGCAGCGGCCTCATCACCGGCCAGAAGCTGTCCAACTCCGAGGACGGCCTCTTCGCCGAGTTCGCCCTCATCCGGGACGTGGATGCCAACTGCGCCCGAATTCCCGACGGGGTCACCCTGGAGGCTGCCGTCCTGGCGGCAGATATGCTGAACACCGGCCTCTACGGAGCCGAGCTGGCAGAGGTCCAGCCGGGAGACACCGTGGTGGTCATGGGCATCGGTCCCGTGGGCCTCATGGCCGTGGCCGGGGCCAAACTCCGGGGAGCAGGCCGGATCATCGCCATCGGCAGCCGCCCCCACTGTGTGGAGCTTGCCCGGTTTTACGGGGCCACAGACATCGTGAACTATAAGGAGGGAAATGTGGAGCGTCAGGTCCACACCCTCACCGAGAAAAAAGGGGCCGACTGTGTCATCTGCGCCGGCGGCGGGGATGACGCCCTGGGGCAGGCGGTGGCCATGGCCCGGTGGGGAGGCACCATCGGCAACGTGAACTACTTCACCACCTATGGAGACCTGCCCATCCCCAACGTCCGCTACGGCTTCGGCATGGGCAACAAGACCATCCGGGGCGGGGAGTGTCCCGGCGGACGGGCCCGGATGGAAAAGCTCCTGAACCTGCTGAAATACGACCGGGTGGACCCCACCCCCCTCATCACCCACCGCTTCCGGGGTCTGGACCAGGTGGAGGACGCCTTCCGTCTCATGGAGGCCAAGCCCCCGGAACTGGTGAAGGCCATCGTGACTTTATAAACAAAGGAAGAGATACCATGGAAAGTTTGTTTCGCTGCCCCATTTGTCAGGGAACCTTAGCGCGGGAGGACAACCGCTACCTCTGCCCCAAGGGCCACAGCTTTGACCGGTCGGCCGCCGGGTATGTCCACCTGCTGCCCCCCAACAAGATGCACTCCAAGGATCCCGGGGACGACAAGGGCATGGCCACCGCCCGGAACCGGTTTCTGTCCGCTGACCACTACCGCCCTTTGTGTGACGCCCTGTCCGACCTGGCGGTGAAGTACGCCCCGGAGGCCGTGTCCATCCTGGACTCCGGCTGCGGGGAGGGCTACTACAGCGCCGCCATCTTCCAGGCTCTGGTCCAGGCAGGCAAGGACGTGAAGATGGCCGGTGTGGACCTGTCCAAGCACGCCCTGAAGCGGGCGGCCAAGCGGGAAAAGGCCGCTGAGTTCGCTGTAGCTTCGGTCTACGACATCCCCGTGGCCGACCAGAGCGCCCACATCATCCTCAACTGCTTCTCCCCCCTGGCCCTGGAAGAATTCCAGCGCATCCTCAAACCCGGCGGGGTCTACTTCTATGTGGTCCCCGGAGAAAAGCACCTGTGGGAACTGAAGGAGGTTTTGTACGAGAACCCCTACCCCAACACGGAAAAGCTCACCCCCTATGCCGGCTTCACCTATCTGGAGGTCCGGTCGGTGGACGGCACCATCCACCTGCCCGACCGGCAGACCATCTCCGACCTCTTCCAGATGACCCCCTATTTCTGGAAGACCCCCAAGAGCGGCACCGAAAAACTGGCCGCTCTGGACACCCTGGATACCACCATCTCCTTCCGCATCCATGTGTTCCGAAAGGACTGACCTATGCCCAAAACCATCTTTTTTGACTTGGACGGCACCCTCACCGACTCCGGTCCGGGCATTATGAACTGCGCCGCCCTCATGCTGGACCACTACAACGTCCCCTATGATGACGCCCTCCTGCGGACCTTCATCGGTCCGCCTCTGCGGGTGCGGCTGGAACAACTGGGCTTTTCTCCAGAGGATGCCGCAGAGGCCACCAAAATTTTCCGGGGCCGGTACAACGTCACGGGAAAGTTTGAGAATGCCCCCTACCCCGGCATGATCGACTTATTGAAGACCTTGAAAGGCCAGGGTTACCGGCTCTTTGTGGCCACCTCCAAGCCGGAGGTCACCGCCCGGGAGGTCCTGGACCACTTCGGCATGACGGAGTACTTTGAGGAGATCTGCGGCGCCGACCTGGAAAAGGGCCGGGACACCAAGGATCAGGTCATCACCTACTTAAAAGAGACGGTGGGGACCCTGGAGAACGTGGTCATGGTGGGGGACACCGACTACGACGTGCTGGGGGCCAAGGCCCACGGCATCCCCACCATCGGGGTGACCTGGGGCTACGGCAACGCCGAGTCCATGACCGCCTGCGGGGCCGTGGCCATTGCAACCACCATGGCGAAGCTGTATGGGTTATTAAGAGACTAAGACGCAAAAAGAGCGTGTACCAACGTTGGTACACGCTTCTTTTGACCCATCGGCAGTCTCTCACATGGGCCTTCCCTTGGCGATCCTGCTTTTCATAACGGCCATCATATCTGTGTATTTCACGCCGTTGATGGCCAGGACCCGGTTCTGCATCAGGGCAAAGCTGGCAAACATACAGAAAAAGCCCAGCAGGTAGTCCTTCGGCCCCGCCATATCCTGTATCACGAAACAGACGATGCAGAACACGGAAAAAACCGCCAGGCAATAAGCCGTTACCATGCCGGGGGTGTAGAACCGTTCTGCCCCGGAAAGCTTCACCCCCATCGTGTGGACAAACCCCTCAAAGAGTCCCAGAAAAACCGGAATCAGCACCAGGGGCATCACAGTATCCAGCACAAAGGGAATGATGTGGATGGCCAGAAGCAAAATAGCAACCGGAATGTGAGACATCTTTTTGGCATCCTCCGCAAAGGTCTTTCCCAGCATTCCTTCCATCAGGTTGGAAAAACCACCCGGATAGCGGTTCTCCTCCCACTCGTGGAGAGTGTAGAGGAACATATAGACCACCAGCATTCTCTGGGTGAACGAAACCTCCGGCACCGCTGCCGCAATCAGGGTGATCATCAGGACCATCAGCACGGTCAGGATCTCAAGATTATATTCTTTCAACAGTCTCATGGGACACATCCTCCTGTTGATATCGTTTTACACCTGTCGTATAATTATTATAACAACAGGGAATTCCCCCATCAATTTACAGTTTCGTTTTTTATGTTAACCGTCGAGGAGGGAGAACATGAAGAAACAGCCGGAAATCACCGAGGCCACCAGGCGGGATTTTATCCACGCCTTCTGCTCCTGCTATCAGGAAACTCCCATCGAAAAAATCACCGTCAAGGATCTGGCCCAGCGGGCGGGTTACAGCCGAGTGACCTTTTACAACTACTTCCGGGATGTCTACCACCTCCGCAGCGAGATCGAAGACGAATTCATTGAGCGCATTGCCCGGAAGATCCGTGCCAACATCGAAACCGGCGTGGTCTTTGACCGGTTCCTCTATGCATTCGACAAGCTGTTCTCTGAAAACGAACTCTACAGCCAGGCTCTGCTGAACAATCCCCATAACCCCCAGTTCTGGACGCGGCTGAAGGATAGGATCATTCCCATAGCCCTGGAAACCTTTGGAATCTCCCCGGACAACCAGAAAGCCGGCTATGCCTTTGAATTCTATATCCCCGGGGTGATCTCCATGATCGCCTCCTGGTTGAAAAACGGACGGGATCTCCCCATGGAAGAACTGGCCGGAATCATACAGGGGATTTTGCAGCAGGGCCTTCTGTCTCAACTGTTCTCCTCCAACTAAAAAAGACAGCACGCACCTTTTGGTGCGCGCTGCTCTCGTCTCACAGAGTTTGCTGCCCGCAGGCAGCAAAGAAAGTCAAATCATGTTTTCCGGTGACATGTGCATCGGAAAACATACTGCTCAGCCTGCAAACGTGCGGGCCTATGGCCCGTGCGCTGCAGCAGGCTGCAATCCTCACTTTTCGGGAAGCCCGATGCAATTGGGCTTCCCGAAAACTGTTTTTACATTTCGCGTCGGCCTTCCAGAGCACGCATCAGGGTCGCGTCATCGGCATACTCCAGATGGCCGCCCACGGGGACACCGTAGGCCAGCCGGGTGACCTTCACCCCGAAGGGCTTGAGCATCCGGGACAGGTACATGGCCGTGGCCTCACCCTCGGTGTCAGGGTTGGTGGCCATGATGATCTCCTGGACCTCCCCCTGGGCTACACGCTCCAGGAGGGACTTGATGTGCAGGTCGTCGGGGCCCACCCCGTTCATGGGGGAGAGGACACCGTGGAGGACGTGGTACTTGCCCCGGTACTCCCGGGCCCGCTCGATGGCGATGACATCCTTGGGGTCTGCCACCACGCAGACCAGGCCGTCCTCCCGCTTCTCGCTGGCGCAGATGGGGCACAGGCCGTCCCCTTCGGTGAGGTTCTGGCACACAGGGCAGAGGGCGATGGACTCCTTGGCATGGATCACCGCCTGGGCGAAGGTCTCCACCTCATGCTCCGGCAGGGACAGGACGAAGAAGGCCAGCCGCTGGGCGGTCTTCTTGCCGATGCCGGGCAGGCGGGCGAACTGCTCCACCAGTTTTTCTAAGGCCGGGGGAAAATGCTCCATCATTCACCTCGGAGAGTCTTAATGGCTTCCGCGGGGTCAGCGGCACCGTAGACGGCGCTGCCGGCCACCAGCACGTCGGCACCGGCCTGGATGCACAGGGGTGCGGTCTTGGGGTCCACGCCGCCGTCCACCTCCAGGTGGCAGTCGGGGTTGAACTCCTCGATGTACTTGCGGATGGCGGCGATCTTGGGCAGCTGGTCCTCCATAAACTTCTGGCCGCCGAAGCCGGGCTCCACGGTCATCACCAGGATCAGGTCCACATCCTTAATATAAGGAAGGACGGCCTCGGCAGAGGTGATGGGCCGCAGGACGATGCCCTTCTTGACCCCCTTCCTGTCCATGGCATCCAGGGCAGCCCGGATGCCGGGGGGCATATCGGACTCCAGATGGACGGACAGCAGGTCGGCGCCGGCATCGGCAAAGGCATCGATGTAGCGGACGGGCTTTTCGATCATCAGATGAACATCCAGGAACATATCGGTGGCCTTCCGCAGGGACTTGACCACAGGCACGCCAATGGAGATATTGGAGACGAACATACCGTCCATGACATCCACATGGAGCCAGTCGGCCGTGGACACCCGCTGGACATCACGGCCCAGGTTGGCAAAGTCGGCAGAGAGAATCGAAGGTGCAATTTTGATCACGAACAATCATTCCTTTCCACGAGATCAGCCGGCGGTCCTGACGAAACCTGCCGGGAAAACAAACACATATACAGGGGCAGCCGCATAGGATACCCCAAGCGGCGGCGGGGGCACTTCCCCGCCCAGGAGCCCCGGGACCGCCGAAGGTCTCCCCTCTCCCCGGATCGGCCCCCTCGGCGACGGCCCGGTGAGCCCGCCGCATGGAGATAGACTTTTGGGCGGGGTCGGCCGGGAACCGGTCGGTCCTGCCCAAAAGAAGGCAAAACTCGGTTGTATTCCTATTCTATCTGTCTTTTTCCTCCCTGTCAATGGCAAGCAGACCTTGACAGGGCATCTTTGGAACGGTAAAATGATATACTGTATATATATCATGTATCGTTGCATTTTTCTGGAAAGGACTGCGTGCCCATGGCGAGATTCAAAAAGCGCTCCGTGGCCCCCATATACGCCATTGCCCTGGTCTGGGTGATCTTTACCCTGGTGCATCCTCTGTACCGGGTGTCTGACTATGTGTCGGTCATCCTCCTGTCGGCGCTGGCTTTCATCGTGGCCAAGGGCATCTGGCCCACCATTGAATATGAACTGCCAGACCCGGAACCCCAGGAGGAACCGGAAGAAGAGACCGGCGAAGAGGTCCGGGAGGACGAGCCCCCTGAGAAGCCCGCCCCCCAGGAGCCCAAAACCACCGGGGACCCCACCCTGGATGCCCTCATCCTGGAAAAGGATCGGGCCATGAGCGAGATGCGCCGCCTCAACGATGCCATCGAGGACGAGACCATCTCCCGGCAGATCGACCAGCTGGAGGATGCCACTGGCAAGATCTTTGACCACGTCATCGACCACCCCGAAAAGCAGGGGCAGATCCGCAAGTTCATGATCTACTACCTGCCCACCACCCTGAAACTCCTGAACTCCTACGACCGGATGGATGCCACCGGCATCTCCGGCGAGAACATTGACAGTTCCAAGGAACGGATCGAGACCATGATGGCCACCATCGTGTCCTCCTTCCACAAGCAGCTGGATGCCCTCTTCCGGGACGAAGCCATGGACATCGCCTCGGATATCACCGTCATGGAGAACCTGCTGGCCCAGGAGGGCCTCACCGACTCCAGGATGGAGGAGTAAGCCCCGCCCCCTGAGAAAGGAAGGCCCTATGGCAGAAGATTATATCCCCACTTTGACTCTGGACCCCAACTCCCCCCTGGCTGACCCTGTCCCCGAGGCACCCCCGGTGCCCCAGGTCCAGGAGGCCCCCCTGCCCCCCAGCGACCTGGAGGAGAGCCGCCTTTCCGAGGCAGAACGGCAGGTGGTGGAGGAGTTCGCCCAGAAGATCGACGTCACCGACTCCAACATGATCCTCCAGTACGGTGCCGCCGCCCAGAAGAACGTGTCGGAATTTTCCGAAACCGCCCTCCAGCAGATCCGCACCAAGGACCTGGGTCAGATCGGCGACACCCTCACCGGCCTGGTGAAGGAGCTCCAGAGCTTCGACCCCGGGGCCCAGGAGAAGAAGGGTCTCTTCGGCTTCTTCCAGAAAAAGAAGGACCAGCTGGAGACCCTGCGCACCGGCTACGCCAGGGCCTCGGCCAACGTGGACAAGATCGTGGAGAGCCTGGAGCAGCACCAGATCACCCTGATGAAGGACGTGGCCAACCTGGACCAGATGTTTGAGCTCAACGCCCGGTATCTGAAAGAGCTGACCATGTACATCATCGCCGGCAAGAAAAAGCTGGAAGCCGTCCGCACCACCCAGCTGGTCACCCTCCGGGAGCAGGCCCTGCGCACCGGCAGCCAGGCAGATGCCCAGGTCTGCAACGACCTGGCCAATCTCTGCGACCGCTTTGAAAAGAAGATCCACGACCTGGAGCTGACCCGGATGATCTCCCTGCAGATGGGTCCTCAGACCCGGCTCCTCCAGAGCAACAACACCCTGATGATCGAGAAGATCCAGTCCAGCCTGGTCAACACCATCCCTCTCTGGAAGAGCCAGATGGTCCTGGCCCTGGGGCTGGAGCACGCCCGTCAGGCCACCGCCGCCCAGAGCGCCGTCACCGAGATGACCAACCAGCTCCTCCGGCAGAACGCCGATATGCTCAAGATGGGCACCATCGAGACCGCCCGGGAGGCCGAGCGCTCCATCGTGGACCTGGAGACCCTCCGCCACACCAACCAGCAGCTCATCGAGTCCCTGGACGAGGTCATGCGCATCCAGTCCGAAGGGGCCATGAAGCGCCGGGAGGCCGAGGCAGAACTGGCCAAGATCGAAGGAGAGCTGAAGCAGAAGCTCCTCTCCCTGCGGGGCTGAGCCCCAACTTTTGACCCTGCGCCCCAAGGCGCACGGAGGTTCCTATGAATTTTTTCAAAAAAACATCTGTTGCCGTGGTGATCGCCCTGCTGGTGGTGGCCCTGTGCTGCGTGTGGGGCCACACCCGTGTGGAGAACGAAGACACCGCCATCGGCACCCACTATGAGCCCGACCGGAGTTCCGGCGAGAGCAACCTGACCTACTACCTGAGTTGGGTCTCTGACAGCGCCCGGCTCTTTTCGGCCGACACCATCGACACCATGGCCCGGGAAAACCTGACCCTGGACAACACCTACGGCAGTCTCATCGCCGTCAAAACGGTCTCCTACTTAAACGGCCGGGACATCCAGAGCTATGCCGAGGAGACCGCCCTGAGCATCGGTCTGGACAAGCGGGATATGCTCCTCTTCCTGGATGCCAACTCCCAGAGCTGGTATGTGACCTACGGGGCCGACCTGGTGTCCTATGTGGAGGCCAGCGCAGAGCTGCCCAACCTCTTCCGCACCCATCTGGGCACGGCCTTCTGGGAGGAGGGCAACGCCGACAAGGCCATCCTGGAGCTCTTTGACCAGCTGGATGACTGGTACGAGGACAATATCCCCCCCCTGGAGAAGAACTCCACCGGATTCCTGCCCTCGGGCACCAAGATCCAGACTGTCACCCTGGGTTCCATCCTCTCGGGCATCCTCTTTACCCTTCTGGCCAACCTGTGGTGGATCGCCCTGGCCCTCATCGCCCTGAACATCGTGGACCGGGTCCGTTTCGACCAGTTCTATGCCAGGAAGACCACCGAAGAGGGGGCCGCTGTCCGGTTCCACCCCTTCCTTTTCTGGCACCGCCCCGGCTCCAACTGGTATGAGGACCGGATGGAGGAGGCCATGGAAGCCGACGAATACGAAGAGGAGGAGGACGAGGAGGACCCGGATCCCCCCGGCGGCAGCACCAGCCAGCAGGGCGGAGAGAACTACCAGAGCGGCCCCGGCTTCAGCACCGACCCCAACGAGCCCGGCCCCTTCGGTCCCCAGAGCGGCCCTGACCGGCAGACCTGGCAGGCTCCCCCTCCCCCCGGACCCACCAGCTCCAGCCTGGTCAGCCAGATCATGGACCTGCTGCGGACCCTGGCGGGACTCTTCTGGAGTGCTGTCCGCACCATTCAGAACACCTTATTCCACCGATAATGATAAAAAGCCGGCACTCCATACGGAGTGCCGGCTTTTTCAGAGTGTCAAAAAAGTCAGTTTTGTATAGCCACCTAAGCCTCCCCTGTGCAAGGGGAGGTGCCGAGCGAATGTGAGGCGGAGGGGTTGTCTGAGAAAAAGTTGTGAATTCGCCCAAACTTTTGGTAGACTCGGTAGGTTCTGCCGCACAATCCCTCAGTCACCTTCGGTGACAGCTCCCTTTGCACAAGGGAGCCTTTCGATCTCTGCTGCGCAGGTATTATTCTTCGGTTTCCTCTTCCTCAGGCTGTTCGGGTTCGGGGGGCAGCTCCCCCTTGATGCCCACGCAGCGGTTGATCTTAGTGCCCATGTTGTGGAACTTCTCCTCGTAGTCGGTCATGATGCCGCAGATGCCGTTGGCGTGGAGGTCACGGGTGACCTCCTCCAGGTCGTAGCCGGCGGCGGGGAACTCCAGAACGGAGAACTCAAAGAGGGGGGCATTGTCGGTCTTGAAGTGGATCTGGCCCTTCTCCTTCAGGACTTCCCGGTAGAGCTTCAGGAAGTTCCGGTGGGTCAGGCGGCGCTTGGCGTGGCGCTTGGGGGGCCAGGGATCGCAGAAGTTCACGTAGATCAGGTCCACTTCCTCAGGGGCAAAGAACTCGGGCAGGAGGGCGGCATCGGCATCGATGTAGAACACGTTGGTCAGGCCCATATCCCTGGCCTTTTCCATGGCCATGACCATGGCATCGGGGACACGCTCCACAGCCACGAACAGGATGTCAGGGTTCTTGGCGGTGGTCTGGCAGGTGAAGCGGCCCTTGCCGCAGCCCAGCTCCAGGCGGAGCTCCTTGGCCTCGGGCATCAGGGAACGCCAGTTGCCCCGGAGGGCCTTGGGGTCCTTGATCTGCCAGGCGGCGCAGCTGTCCATACGGGGGCCTAAATTCTTCTTTCTTCTCATGCGCATGGCGGTGGTTCCTCCTATGGTTCACGGTTTCCCGGAAATCTTATCTGTAGTCTGTGGTATTGTACCACAGATTTCCTGTTTTGTCAGCGGCTTTCTCCCGAATTTGTCCCTCTGTCCCATAACTTGTACTTGTGGAAGGACAAAAAAAGCGGTATGATGATAGGATAGGATACCACGGAAAGGAGAATGGTTATGGGCACCCACGACGGCCACCGAAAGCGCATGAAACAGGAATTTCTGCAGGGCGGTCTCAGTGCATTTTCTGAGGTCCGGGCCCTGGAGCTTCTTCTGTTCTACTCCCGCCTCCAGGGCGACGTGAACCCCACCGCCCACGCCCTGCTGGACACCTTCGGCAACCTGTCCGGGGTCCTGGATGCCGACCCGGAACAGCTTCTCACCGTCCCCGGCGTGGGGGAAAACACCGCCGTTCTCCTCAAGCTGGTCCCCGCTCTGGCCGCCAAGTATCTGGCCTCCCGGACCGACCCGGACACCATCCTTCGGTCCAGTCAGGATCTCTACCAGATCTTCTCCCCCTATTTCTTCGGGACCAGGAACGAGATGTCCTATCTGGCCTGCTTCGACAGCAAGCTCAAGCTCCTGGGCATCCGAAAGCTCAGCGAGGGGACCCCTATGGCCACAGAGATCGGCGTGCGGCAGATCGCATCCGCCGCCCTGGCCCTGAACGCCACAGCTGTGGTCCTGGCTCACAACCATCCCAGCGGTCTGGCCACCCCCTCCGACGAAGATATCTCCACCACCCGCTACATCCAGGAGGTCCTGCGGAAGCTGGACATCACCCTTTACGACCACGTGATCCTGGCCGATGACGACATGGTCTCTCTCCGGGACAGCGGCTATTTCCTGGCACTCCACTACTAAAGCGAGGCACCCTATGCACAACTATCTCAAAGGCATCGTGGCCGGCATCGGCGGCGTTTCCCCGGGACTGAGCGGCAGCGTCCTGCTCATCCTTCTGGGTCTCTACCACCAGACCCTGGAGGCCCTGGGGACCCTCCTGACCCGGTTCAAACAGAATATCCGCTTCCTTCTGCCCATCCTTCTGGGGATGGGCACGGGCGTACTTCTCTTCAGCAAGGTCATCGACTTCTGTCTGGCCAACCATGAGATGCCCACCCGGTTCTGCTTTTTGGGCCTTATCCTGGGCACCATCCCCCTCTTTTACAAAGAGGTGAGAAAGAACGGTTTTTCCCGTCGGTACTGGCTGGTCATCCTGGGCTCTGCGGCCCTGGGATTCTGGATGTTCAACGCCCACCCCACCCTCTTCCCCCTGGTCACCCACCCCAACCTGCCCCAGTCCATCTTCCTGGGGGTGGCTGTGGTGGCCACCGCCATCGTCCCCGGCCTGGACCCGGCTGTGGTCCTGTCCACCCTGGGGTATTATGAATGCTACGTCCGTTCTCTGGCAAATTTTGACATATCCGTACTGGCCCCCATGGTCATCGGGGTGGCCGCAGGCGGCATCGGCATCTCCGCTCTCATGACCGCCCTCTTCCGCCGGTTCTACACCGCCACCTTTTCCGTGGTGTTTGGCCTCTTCCTGTCCATGATCCCCAATATGCTCAATGAGCGCTGCGTGCTGGGGCCAAACCCGGAATCCGTTCTGTCTGTCATCCTCATCTTCCTGGGCTTTGGCCTCTCCTTCTATCTGGGAGACTTCCATGCCCACAACGCCCGCATCCGGGCCCGTCTGTCCAAACCATCCACCCACCCGAAGAAGGAGTAATACTATGTCCCGATTTCTTGGTTTCTATGACTACACGGTCATCCTGACCTACGCCAGCCTTCTCTCCGCCGTCAGCGGTATGTACTATGCCTCCCAGGGGAACTTTTTCTATGCCGTCCTCTTCCTGATGCTCTCCGGCCTGTGCGATGCCTTCGACGGGGCCGTGGCCCGGAGCAAGAAGGACCGCACCCCCGACGCAAAAGCCTTCGGCATCCAGATCGACTCCCTGTGCGATGCCATCAGCTTCGGCGTGGCTCCCGCCACCCTCTGCTTCTTCCTGGGGGTGGACGGCCTGGCCGGACGACTCATCCTCTTCTTCTACTGCCTGTGCGCCGTGATCCGTCTGGCTTTCTTCAACGTCCTGGAGATCCAGCGCCAGCAGACCGAGGGCGGGGCCAACAAGTATTATCGGGGTCTGCCGGTGACTGCCATCTCCATCATCCTGCCCCTCTTCTGCCTGCTGCAGTACGTGCTGGACGACCATATTTTCGTGCTCCTCCTCCACCCCCTCATGCTGGCCGTGGCCTTCCTGTTCATCCTGGACTTCCCCGTGAAGAAGCCCAACCTGAAGAACCTGCTCTCCAACGGTTAAGAAGGAGGACCTGCCATGCCCAACTTCCAGGTCATCAGCGACTATCTCCCCTCCGGCGACCAGCCCCAGGCCATCGACACCCTGGCTCAGGGTGTGGAGCTGGGTCTTGACGAGCAGACCCTCCTGGGTGTCACCGGCTCGGGCAAGACCTTCACCATGGCCAAGGTCATCGAACGGGTCCAGCGGCCCACCCTGGTCCTGGCCCACAACAAGACCCTGGCCGCCCAGCTCTGCGCCGAGTTCCGGGAGTTTTTTCCCAACAACGCCGTGGAATACTTCGTGTCCTACTACGACTACTACCAGCCCGAGGCCTACATCCCCCACACCGACACCTTCATCGAGAAGGACAGCGCCATCAACGACGAGATCGAGCGGCTCCGCCACTCGGCCACCTCTGCCCTCTTTGAGCGGCGGGACGTGATCGTGGTGGCTTCGGTCTCCTGCATCTACGGCCTGGGGGACCCCATCGACTACGCCAACATGGTCATCTCCCTGCGGACCGGCATGGAGAAACCCATTGACGAGCTCCTCAACAAGCTCACCGAGATCCGCTACGAGCGCAACGACGTGGCCTTTGACCGCAACCGCTTCCGGGTCCGGGGTGACACTGTGGAGATCTTCCCGGTCTACGCCAAGGATCACGCCATCCGGGTGGAGTTCTTCGGGGACGAGATCGACCGGATCAGTGAGATCAACGTGGTCACCGGCACCCCCACCCGGGTGGTGGACCATGTGGCCATCTACCCCGCCTCCCACTACGTGGCCTCCAAGGAAAAGATGGCCGCCGCCATCCAGGAGATCTACCGGGAGATGGAGGAGCGGGTGTCCTTCTTCCAGGCCAACGAGCAGCTGCTGGAGGCCCAGCGTATCTCCCAGCGGACCCTCTTCGACATCGAGATGATGCAGGAGCTGGGCTACTGCTCGGGCATTGAGAACTACAGCCGGGTCATTGCCGGCCGGCCCGCCGGGTCGCCCCCCATGACCCTCCTGGACTACTTCCCCAAGGACTTTCTCCTCATCATCGACGAGAGCCACGTGACCCTTCCCCAGGTCCGGGCCATGTACGCCGGGGACCGGTCCCGAAAGACCACCCTGGTGGACTACGGCTTCCGTCTCCCCTGCGCCTTTGACAACCGTCCCCTGACCTTTGACGAGTTCACCCAGCGGCTGAACCAGGTCATCTACGTCTCGGCCACCCCCGGGGAGTACGAGCGGACCCGCTCGGGCCAGATCGCCGAGCAGGTCATCCGCCCCACGGGCCTCCTGGACCCCATCGTGGAAGTCCGTCCCGTGGAGGGCCAGATCGACGACCTCATCGGGGAGATCAACCTCCGCACGGCCAGGGAGGAGCGGGTCCTGGTGACCACCCTCACCAAGCGGATGGCCGAGGACCTCACCGACTATCTGCTGGGGGCGGGTATCCGGGTCCGGTATATGCACTCCGACATCGACACCCTGGAGCGTATGGAGATCATCCGGGACCTGCGCCTGGGGGCCTTCGACGTGCTGGTGGGCATCAACCTCCTGCGAGAGGGTCTGGACTTGCCGGAGGTCTCTCTGGTGGCCATTCTGGACGCCGACAAGGAGGGCTTCCTCCGGTCCGAGACCTCCCTCATCCAGACCATCGGCCGTGCGGCACGAAACGCCGAGGGCCTGGTCATCCTCTACGCCGACACCGTCACCCCCTCCATGCAGGCCGCCATGGACGAGACCCAGCGCCGCCGGGAGATCCAGGACGCCTACAACCGGGCCAACGGCATCACCCCCAAGACCATCGTCAAGTCCGTTCGGGACCTGATCGAGATCTCCCACACCCCCGATGCCAAGGGCAAGAAGGGCCAGAAGGCCCTGTCCCGGAAGGAAGTAGCCGACCTCATCGCCAAGCTGGAAAAGGAGATGAAGGAGGCCAGCCGCCGCCTGGAATTCGAATATGCGGCGATTTTGAGAGATCAAATTATCGAGCTGCGCGGGAAGGAAACCAGAGACTGAGCAAATCTCTGCGCCGCAGGCAAGGCTCCCTCCGACATAGAAATCCGCCTGTCAAAAAAACTGATGCACCGGTACAGCCTAAGCCTCTCCTGTGAGGGGAGGTGCCCCGAAGGGGCGGAGGGGTGCGGGGTCCAAGGGTATGCTGTCGTACCGGTACGACAATTTTACTGCAAGGATAGCACCCCTCAGGCTGCTTCGCATCCAGCTCCCCTATCAAGGGGAGCCACTCCTGAATCCTGCAACCTCTATCATCATCCTATAAGGAGGCATCCTTATGAGCAAACCTGCCGAACCCAACTCCAACCGTCAAAAACACCTGGCCATGGCCGCCATCATGGGTGCCGCCACCTTGTGGGGCTCCATGGGCATCTTCAGCCGAGGTCTTGGTGCCCTGAACATCAGCGTCACCTCCGTGGCCATCATCCGCAATTTTGGCGCCTTTCTGCTGATGGCCATTTTCTTCCTCATCACCGACCGGAGTGTCTTCCGGATCAAGCTCCGCCACCTGCCCATCTTCTTCGGCACCGGCGTGGGCAGCGTCCTCATGATGACCATCTTCTACTTCCGCAGCCAGCAGGTCTCCTCCCTGGCGGTGGCCGCCATCCTGCTCTACACCGCCCCCACCTTCGTGGTCATCCTGTCGGCCATCCTCTTTAAGGATAAGATCACCAAGCAGAAGCTGGCCGCCCTCATCATCGCCTTCCTGGGCTGTTCCTTTGTCACCGGCATCTGGAGCGGCGGCCTGGAGGTCACCCCCCTGGGCATCGCCCTGGGTCTGGCCAGCGGCTTGAGCTACTCCCTGTACACCGTCATCGGCCGGTTCGGCCTCCAGCATTACCAGCCCTTCACCGTCACCTTCTACTCCCTCCTCTTCGCCGGTGTGGGCTCCCTCTTCTTCTGGGACACCCAGGAGATGGCCACCATCGCCGCCTCCCCCAAGGGCCTGCTCATGTCCCTGGGCCTGATGCTCTTTGCCACCGTGCTGCCCTACCTGCTGTACACCAAGGGCCTCAGCGGTCTGGGGGACAGCAGCAAGGCCTCCATCCTGGCCAGCGTGGAGCCTGTGGTGGCCGCCATCGTGGGTATCATCGCCTTCGGCGAGCCCATGACCATGGGCGTTGTTCTGGGTCTGGCCTGCATCCTGACCTCCGTCTATATTTTGAGGTGATCCCATGGCAAAGCCCAAAGAAGAAAAGACCAACGTGATCCGCCTGCTGGAGGCGGCCGGTATCCCCTGCACCCACTACGAGATCGACCTGCCCAAGGGGGAGGTCCCCGACGGGGTCACCGCCGCCCGCCTCCTGGGCAAAGACCCGGACCAGGTCTTCAAGACCCTGGTGGCCGAGGGTCCCAAAGGAGAGCACTTCGTGTTCGTCATCCCCGTGGCCGCCACCCTGGACCTGAAAAAGGCCGCCCGGGCCG
>JAFVUT010000303.1 GCA_017502545.1 Ruminiclostridium sp. | reverse complement strand
TGGAGTCGCCTCTCCAGTAAGCGCCGGTGGCGGAGGTCAGCTTGATGGCGTTGCCCTTGATGCGGCCGGTGGAGTCCACGTGGGGGCCTGCGCACAGGTCCACGAACTCACCCTGCTTGTAGAAGGAGATGACAGCGTCCTCGGGCAGGTCGTTGATGAGCTCCACCTTGTAGGGCTCGCCCAGGTCCTCCATGTACTGGATGGCCTCTGCACGGGGCAGCTCGAAGCGTTCCAGCTTCAGCTTCTCCTTGCAGATCTTGCGCATCTCAGCCTCCAGGGCCTCCAGGTCCTCAGGGGTGAAGGGAGTGGGGGTGTCGAAGTCATAGTAGAAGCCGTTCTCGATGGAAGGGCCGATGGCCAGCTTCACCTCGGGGTGCAGGCGCTTCATGGCCTGGGCCAGGATGTGGGAGCAGGTGTGCCAGTAGGTATGGCGGTACTCGGGGTTGTCAAAGGTGTACAGATTTTCGTCAGCCATGGTAGGTTTCCTCCTTGATGATTTGGGGCGATAAAAATGCAAAAATCCCGCCCCTGATGTACTGTCAGGGGCGGGATATCAAAATCTCGCGGTTCCACCCTGCTTGCACAGAGAGACTCTGTGCCGCTTCGTTTCCGCTATAACGGGCGGCGCCCGGCCCAGCCTACTAAAGATTCGGTGGGCGGCTCGGGGATGGTGCTTGGTCCGGTCCGTGGGGCAGGCGCTCTTTCAGCCAATGAAGCGCCCTCTCTGTGCTGTGGGAGTCCGGCAAGGTTCCCGTCGTTGCTATTTTAACGGAAAATATTATATGCCTTTGGAGGGGGAAAGTCAAGGGGGAATTATTTCTTCTGTTTCGTACTTCAAGCATACTTCCGACTTATAGCATGTTCCATTGTTTGATCGATTCAGATATCCTATTATCATCAATGGAAAGGATACGCAACATGGTTATTAGACAACTCACCCAAAATCGATACGACTCCTTATGTAAGGACCTTAGTCGCTACGGGCATACCCCTCCCTTATGTCCCCATTACATGATTCCGCTTACGATCAATGACAGGGAATACACACTCTGCCTCCAGCCCGACAGCCATTGCAAAGTTGCTGTGTTATACGCAGTAGAGGTACTCAGAGAAGAGGATGGCGTCTCTCACATCCTGATTACGCAAAATCTTCTGCTTTCTTCTTTTCTGGAAATCATATTGCATCAAGGTGTCCGAGGTATTTTTCTCAACCACCCTCAGGCTCCCTTGCTCAGAGAATACGATACATGAAGAATACACTGTCTCCCGGGGTGATCGCCCATTGAGACAGTGTTTTGCTTTGTAATCAGTCATTCGATATGGTACAATAACCAAAAGCCTCCCTTGTGCAAAGGGAGCCTTTTCGAAACCAGAAAGGAAATACCACAAGGAGGCGATGTACTATGCTGAATGAATTCATAGACCGGGAGTGGGAACTGTACTGCCGGTTGGGGATCGACCCCTTTGCCTGGCGGCAGTGGTATGCCCGGTATCACCGTCTCCCCTATCGGGAGCAGTGCCTCATCGGCTATCTGCTCACGGTGAAACGGCAGCTGGGAGAACTGGACGAGATGCTGGGGGCCACCCAGGACATCCGTCTCCCCTTCCCGGATCACCACCGGTATCCCGTGAACAACGGGAATGGGGTGGCCTATCCCATCCGCCCCGCCTCTTTCCCCCGGCCCGATGTATGGCTGTGCTATGTGAGAAACGACATGGCCAAGGGGGCCGATGAAACCGACCCCCCGGAATGGGTCCGCCAAAAAGCGGAGTCCATCCACAATGCCTCCCAGGGGTTGGCGGAGGTGGGCATCGAGATCCTCCCCTTCTCCTTTGATGACGGTCCCCCCTGCCCCCACTGGGCCATCACCTTCCGGCTGGCCGGTCCCGACCCCGTCCTGGTCCTGGAGGACGTCACCGGGGAGTATGAGGCCTGTATGGGGGAGGTCCGGGAGGGGGAAGTGATCCCACTGGAGTATGTGTCCATGTACTATAAATAACAGAAATCCGCCCGGTCTCTTGACAAGGCGGATGGAATGGGTATAATAAAAGTATGGGTACTGCGACAAGCGGTTTCAGCCCGAGTGTGAAAAGTTAATTACAAATGTAAGAAACCGTCACTTGGCCGAGTGGCGGTTTCGTCCTTTTATCCGAATCGTTACGGTATATCCGAAGACATGTAACGTGATCGTAATAGGCATAGCCTCACCTCCTTTCGAAGGGTGTGGCTGAAACCGCCTGCCGTTGCTGCAGCACCCGTGGCCCTATTCTATCATCTGCGACATGATCTGTCACCGCAGCAAAAACCCGCCCCATCTGTCCTTCAAAACAGATGGGGCGGGTTTTTCAGTTCACATGGAATTTTTACTCGGCCAGCTTTTTCACCACACCCTGGGCGCAGTCCAGGGCGATTTTCATGCCGTCCTGGAGGACCCGGGTGGCGGCGTGGGCGCCCACGATGACGGGCTTTTCCAGGCTCAGACCCACCACGGCGGCATGGCTGCCCAGGCCGTTCTCCTCAGTGACGATACCGGCGGCCTGACGGAGGTAGGGCATCATCTCGTTGCTGGTGTGGGGCAGGACCAGGACCATGCCAGGATGGAACTTGGCCTTCATATCCGCCACGGTCCGACAGACGCAGACGGTACCCTTGGCGGCACGGTCCCCCACGCCCACACCGTTGAGGATGGTGCTGCCCACCTGGTGGACCTTCATCATGTTGGTGCTGCCGGCCAGACCTGCGGGAACACCGGCGGTGATGACCACCAGGTCATCCTGCTTGATGTAGCCGGCCTCCAGGACCTTGGCCACGGCGCAGTCCATCATCTCGTCAGTGGACTGGACGTACTCCATGGTGATGGGGGTGACGCCCCAGGTGAGGGCCAGCTGACGCTGGACCTTCTCGTCCAGGACACAGGCAATGATGGGGCAGTCGGGGCGGAAGCGGCTGATGAGGCGGGGGGTGACACCGGAGGTGGACATGGTGATGATGGCGGCGGCATTCAGGTCCTGGGCGGTGGTGCAGGCAGCGTGGGCGGTGGCACCGCCGATGCCCAGGCGGATGGAGGAGATAATCTCCTGGGAGCGGCCAAAGTAGTTGATGTCGCCCTCGGTACGCTCTGCGATAGCGGCCATGGTCTTCAGGGCCTCCACAGGGTACTTGCCGGCGGCGGTCTCACCGGAGAGCATGATGGCGGAGGTGCCGTCATAGACGGCGTTGGCCACGTCGGTGATCTCGGCACGGGTGGGGCGGGGATTGGTCATCATGCTGTCCAGCATCTGGGTGGCGGTGATGACGTGCTTGCCCATGGACAGGGTGCGCTTGATGAGGTTCTTCTGGATGACGGGGATCTCGGTGAAGTCGATCTCCACGCCCATGTCGCCGCGGGCCACCATGATGCCGTCGGCCACAGCCAGGATCTCGTCCACATTGTCCACGCCCTCCTGGTTCTCCAGCTTGGCGATGATGCGGATGTTGGACTGGTGCTCGTCCAGGAGGCGGCGGATCTCCTCCACGTCCTGGGCGTTCCGGCAGAAGGAGGCGGCGATGAAGTCAAAGCCCTCCTGGATGCCGAAGAGAACGTCGGCCCGGTCCTGGGCGCTCATGTAGGGCATGGACAGGTGGACACCGGGGACGTTGACCCCCTTCTTGTCCTTGATGGGGCCGCCGTTTTCCACACGGCAGACGATGTCGGTGTCGGTGACCTCCAGGGCGGTCATGCGGATGAGGCCGTCGTCCAGCATGATGGTGGTGCCGGGCTTCACGTCCTGGGGCAGGTTCCGGTAGGTGACGGCGCAGATCTCACGGGTGCCCTCCACGTCACGGGTGGTGAGGGTGAAGATCTGGCCGGCCTCCAGGACCTCCTTGCCGTTGACGAACTGGCGCAGACGGATCTCGGGGCCCTTGGTGTCCAGCAGAGCGCCCACAGGGATGCCCAGCTTGGCCCGGGCGGCCTTCAGGTTGTCCAGGCGGACCTTATGCTCGGCGTGGCTGCCGTGGGAGAAGTTGAAGCGGGCCACATTCATGCCGTTTTGGATGAGGTCTTCCAGGACGGCGGGATCGTCGGTGGCGGGGCCCATGGTGCAGATGATCTTGGTTTTACGCATGGATGACGTACCTCCTTATATTCTATGGAAAGGATTGTTCAAAAAATTCAGCGTCCTGCCTTGGGATTCAGAGCCTTGCGCAGGCCCTCGCCCACCAGCAGGAGGGCCAGGACGGTGACCACGATGCACAGGCCGGGAGGGATCCAGGCCCAGGGCCGGGTGGTCAGGGTGATGAGCTCCAGGGCGTTCTGCATGAGGTTGCCCCAGGAGGCCTGGGGGGTGCGCAGGCCCACGCCCAGAAAGCTCAGGCTGGACTCGGACAGGATGGCCCGGCCCACCTTCATGGGAAAGGCCGCCCAAACAGGGGCGATGACGTTGGGGAGAATGGTCCGGAAGAGGATGGCCCGGTCAGTGGCTCCCAAAGCCCGGGAAGCCTCCACATACTCCTTCTTCTTAACAGACAGGGTGCTGCCGTAGACCAGACGGGCCACCGAGGACCAGCCCAGCACACCCTGGACCAGGATGATATTCCACACCGAGGGACCCAGCAGGGAGACCAGGCAGAGGACCAGGATCAGGCTGGGGAAGGACTGGAAGGTGTCGCAGGCGCGCATGATCCAGTATTCCCATTTTCCCCCCTTGTAACCGGCCAGCAGGCCCAGGGGGACACCCAGGAGGGTGCCCAGGATGGCGGAGAGGTAGCCCACCAGCAGGGAGATCTGGCCGCCGTAGAGGAGACGGGCCAGGATATCACGGCCCACGTCGTCGGTGCCCAGAAGGTGTTCGGCACCGGGAGGGGCCCAGAACCCGGCGGTCTTGTCGGTCACATTGGGGTCCTGGCCCAGGAACAGGGGCAGGACCAGCAGCAGGAGGATCTCCACCCCCAGGAAGATGAGGCAGGCAGCAGCCAGCTTGTCCTCCCAAAACCGCTGGAGGACGGGAGAGGTCCGCTTCTTCATTCCCGGTCACCTCCCCATCCCACGCCGGGATCGGCCAGGCGGTAGACGATGTCCATGAGGATACCGGTGACCAACACGGCCAGGGCCACCACCACGGTGACACCCATGATGACGGTGTAGTCACGGCCGTTCACCGAGGAGAACAGGAGACTGCCCATCCCCGGCCAGCCGAAGATCCGCTCCACCACCATGGAACCGCCGATGATGTGGGGGATATGGTTCAGGATGGTGGTGAGGACAGGGATCAGGGCGGTGCGGAAGGCGTGCTTCCACAGGACGGCCCACTCCCCCAGGCCCTTGGCCCGGGCGGTGCGGATGTAGTCCTCCCCCAAAACCTCGCTGACGGCGCTGGTGGTCTGGCGGACCAGATTGCCCAGGCTGCCTAGGCAGACCACCGCCGCAGGCAGGATCAGGTGGCGGAGCAGGTCCATCAGGTCTCCCCCGGCACCCGAGGAGTACATCCCCGCCGCCGGGAACCAGCTGAGCTTCACAGAGAAAACAAAAATGGCAATGAGGCACAGGAAAAAGCTGGGGGCGCTGAAGCTGAAGAGGGTCAGGCCGGAGGCCAGCTTGCTCCAGCCGGAACGGGGCTTCCAGGCGGCCATGACACCCAGGGGGATGCCCAGCAAAACAGCCCATACCACGCCAGTGCCGGTGAGGATCAGGGAGGGAGCCACCCGCTGGCCGATCATCCGCAGAACGGGCTGACCGGTCCGGTAGGACAGACCCAGGTCACCGGTCAGGACCTCCTTCAGCCAAAGGATGTACCGCACCAGGATGGGCTGGTCCAGACCCAGGTTGGCCTCCAGGGCTGCCCGCATGGCTGCGCTGGAGGCTTCTCCCTCCCCTGCCGCATCCGCAATGGTGGCAGGGGCCAGATTCATCATAAGAAAGACGATCAGGGTGATACCGAAGAAAACGGGGACAGCACCCAGAACGCGCTTGACGATATAGTGTTTCAAAATAAGGTTCCTCCTACACTTCCGGCCTTTCGGCACGGGTCCGGATGAATCCAGACCCTACAGAGGCAAAGATAATGTGGCAAGGGGCCCGTATGGGCCCCTAAAGCCTCGCAGAGTTCGCCGTTTCAGCGGCGAAAATAGTTTGAATCATGATTTCCGGCGACATGTGCGTCGGAAATCATACTGCTCAGCCTGCAAACGTGCGGGCTTCTGCCCGTGCGCTGCAGCAGGCTGCAGATCCCACTTGACGGAGCCCAACGAAGTGGGTCCGTCAAGTCTTTACCCATTCCCAGATATTTTCATTGCAATAAGAGGAAGAGGGGTAGTCGATGCCGGTGACCGTCTTGGATTCCACATGCAGAGAGTAGTAGAACCAAAGGGGCACGAAGGGGACCTCCTGGGCCAGATAAGCCTCAAACTCGTCCACCAGAGCGATGCGGGCCTCCTCCACGGTCTCCATCTGGATCATGTCCAGGATCTGGGTGTAGTAGCTCAGATCAGCCACACGGAAGAGGTTGTTGTCCTGGGTGAAGCGGCTGGCGGTGAACCACAGAGGGAGCGTGGTGGGGGTGTGGCTGGCCACGGCCATGTCGTAGGTACCGTCGTACATACCGGCAAACATGGTGGAGGAGTCCACGGTCTCGATCTCCACGTTAAAGCCCACCTCATTCAGATTCTGCTGGATGAGGGCGGCCAGACTGGCCCGGGCGCTGGTGCAGGCCAGGGTCAGGGTCTCCCCTGCGTAGCTGCTCTCGGCCAGCCGATCCTTGGCTGCCTGGAGATCATAGGTGTTCTCAGGGGCAGGGCCGGAGTAGGGGGTGCCGGGCAGGATGGAGGTATCGGTCACAAAGCCCATGGAGCCTGCGCTCTGGAGGCAGAGGAGCTCCTTGTCCAGGGCCAGGTCGATGGCCTGACGGGTCTTGGCATCGGAGATGCTCTCGTTGTTGAGCATCAGCTCGTAGAAGGTGGCGGGGACGGTGCCCTCCAGAACGGTGAAGCCGGCCTCCTCGGCGATGGGGCGGTTCTCCTCGGAGACACTGCCGCCGAAAGCGTAGTAGTCCAGGTCCCCGGCGATGAGGGCGGTGAGGAGGTTTGCCTTGTCCATCACGGTGATGGTCAGGGTATCAAAGCCGGGGGCTCCCAGCTGGTAGTTCTCGTTGGCCTCCAGCACCAGGCTGGAACCGGCCAGCTCGGAGACGAACTTGCAGGGGCCGGAGCCAATGGGAGAGAGCCAGAACTCGTTGGTCATGAGCTCGGCGGCGGGAATCTCTGCCAGCAGATGGGTGGGCAGGACGTAGATCTCGCGGTTGTAGTCCACCAGGAACTCGTTGGGGATGACAGGGGTCTTGAAGGTGAGCTTCAGGGTGTACTCGTCCACCACTTCGGCCCCCAGCTTCTCCCCTGCCACAGCGGCACCGGTGTCGTCGGTGCCCACCAGACCGGACAGGAAGGTGCGGCCATAGACCTCGCAGGCAGGGTCGGTGACCAGGGCAATGGTGTCCGCCCAGTGCTGGGCGGTGACGGGGGTACCGTCATGGAAGGCGGCCTTCTGGTTGAGCCTGAACAGGATGGCATAGCCATCGTCTGCGCTCTCCCAGCTGTCCGCACCACGGGGCAGGCAGGTACCATCGGCCTGGACATAGGCCAGACGGTCGTAGATCTTGTCATAGATGATCCGGGAGTAGTTGCTGCCGGACACGCTGTAATAGGGCATCAGGGAGTCCCAGGCGTTGGAGATGCCGTAGTTCACGTTGACGGCGGTCTCAGAAGATTCCGGGGGCTCCTCCTGGCCGCCGCAGGCAGTCAGGCAAAGGGAACAGGCCATGACCAGAGAGAGGGTCAGGGCAAGGATCTTTTTCAACTTCACGTTCATAGCCTTCCTTTCCGTATGGTAATGAGGGATCAATCCTCTTCGTAGCTCAGGTCGTCGTACTCGTCGTAGTCCTCGGCGGTCTCCATCTGGGACTGCATCATCATCTCTTCAAAATGCTCGTCCAGCTGTCTGGCGAACTCCTTGGCAGCATTGAAGCCCATGCGCTTCTGACGGTTGTTCATGGCGGCCACCTCCACGATGACAGCCAGGTTCCGGCCGGGCTTGACGGGAATGGTGAGGACGGGGACCTTCATATCCAGAATGGTGGTATACTCCTCGTTGGTGCCCAGGCGGTCGTAGAAGGTGTTCTCGTTCCAGGGCTCCAGCTTGACGATCAGGTCCACTTCCTTGTCCTCCTTGATAGCGGACATACCGAAGAGCTGACGCACGTCCACAATGCCGATGCCCCGCAGCTCGATATAGTGGCGGATCAGTTCAGGGGCGGAACCCACCAGCATGGGACCGATGTGACGGATCTCAACGGCGTCGTCGGCCACCAGACGGTGACCGCGCTTGATGAGCTCCACAGCGGTCTCACTCTTACCGACACCGGACTCGCCCATGATGAGGACACCCTCACCGGAGATATCCATAAGAACACCGTGACGGGTGGTCTTGGGAGACAGGGTGGCCTTCAGGTGGTTGGTGATCAGGGGGATGAATACGGAGGTGGCTTCCTTACTGCGCAGGATGGTCCGCTTGTACTTGACGGCCATCTCCATCAGTTCCGGATAGGGCTCCAGACCGCGGGTGAGGATCAGGGCGGGGATGGGCTTCTGGAAGAACGCATCAAAGCACTTCCGGCGCTCTTCCGGAGGCTGGGTGTTCAGATAGGTCCACTCCACCTTGCCCAGGACCTGGATGCGGTTGGGGTTAAAGTAGTCGAAAAAGCCCAGGATCTGCAGGGCGGGACGGTTGATGTCATCCTCCCGGATGAGGCACCGCTCGTAATTCTTGCCGACATTCAGGACTTCCAGCTCAAAACGCTCGACGATCTTTGCGAGTTTCATGGATGCTTGGGATACTGCCATGGGGATTCCTCCTCTTCTCATTGGGCATCTATGGTAAAAAAACAGGTATCTTGGGTATTAAGGTATTATATCATAGTGGATACCCTTTGGCAAGATAGGTAACTTTTTCTGGTGAATGGGGATATCCGGGAATGTGCATCAGACCATTTCATGGAACAGAGAGACTAGTCCATGAAAGCATCCGGAAGAGCCCTTCCAGGCATAAAAAAAGAGCACTGGATCTACCAGTGCTCTTTTGGTTCCGTAGTTGTCGATCAGACAGCGCGGGTGACTTTGCCAGAACGGAGGCAATGAGTGCACACATAGACGTGCTTGGGGGAGCCGTTGACAATTGCCTTCACACGCTTGACATTGGGCTTCCAGGGACGGTTGGAGCGGCGGTGAGAGTGGGAAACCTGAATGCCGAACACAACGCCCTTGTTACAAAAATCACATTTAGCCATTCGCTTTTACCTCCTCGCTGGTTTATGATCACACCGAAAAATCAGTGTGTTGATATCTAAAAAGCATCGGTTAGTATGATAGCAGAGAAATCAAGAAATTGCAAGTCCTATTTATAAAAAAACTGGATTTTTTTGCAGATTTCTTCCGCCGGACTTAGATCCAGCCTTCCTCCACCTCATGGCTCTTCTTGCGGTGCATGAGCTCGGTGACCACTTCCTGTGGGGGTCTGCCCTGGTAGAGGACCTGATAGGCCGCCTGGGCAATGGGCATCTCTACGCCCACGGAGGCCGCCAGTTCACAGGCGGAGTCCACGGCATAGTAGCCCTCCACCACAGCCCCAATGGACTGGATGGCATCCTGGACAGGCATACCCTGGCCGATGAGGATACCCGCCCGGTAGTTGCGGGAATTCAGGGACGTACAGGTGACGATCAGGTCGCCCATACCGGCAAGGCCGGCCATGGTGTCCTTTCGTCCCCCCAGAGCCACGCAAAGCCGGGCCACTTCGGTGAGGCCGCGGGTCATGAGCATGGCCTTGGTGTTGTCCCCGTAGCCCATACCGGTGATGGTGCCGGAACACAGGGCCATGACATTCTTCAGGGCAGCGCCCAGCTCCACACCCACGATGTCGGAGGAGCTGTAGACCCGGAACCGCTCGTTGAGGAACAGGTCCTGGATCTTCTCGGCAGCTGCCCGGTCAGGGCAGGCGGAGACCACGCCGGTGGGAACACCACGAGCCACTTCCTCTGCATGGGAAGGGCCGGAGAGGGCCACAACGGGGCAGATATTTCCGGTGACCTCCTGGATGACCTGGGTCAGCCGCAGGGAGGTCCCCTTCTCAATGCCCTTGGACACGGACACGATGGTCATGTCCGGGGTGAGGTATTCCCTGATCTTCCCTGCCGTGTCCCGCACACCGAAGGAGGGGGTGGCCATAACCACCACTTCCTGACCGGCCACGCAGGACAGGTCGGAGGTGTATGCGATCTCTGCCGGAAGCTTCAACTCGGGCAGCAGGGGGTTGGTGAGGGTCTCCTTCAGGGTCCGGGACTCCTCCTCAAAGAAGGACCACAGGGTGACCTGATGGCCATTATCTGCCAGGACCATAGCCAGGGCAGTGCCCCAGCCGCCGGAACCTAAAACAGCGACTTTCATGCTTTGTCCACTCCTTTCTTCTTATGGAGGGAAAATTTGCTCTCATTGCCTGCCAGCAGGCGCTTGATGTTGGCCCGGTGCTTCCACAGGATCAGGCCGCCCATGATGACCGCCAGGACCAGAAGGATGGGGTCTGCAAAGACGAACCAGGTGGCAAAGGGGAAGGATGCCCCGGCCCAGCAGGAGCCCAGAGAGACATACTTGGTGGCCACCGCCAGGATCAGGAAGCCACCCCAGACCACCAGGGCCACCCGCCAGTCGATCATGATGGCGATGGCACCGCCGGAAAGGATCCCCTTGCCTCCCCGGAAGTGGAACATGCAGGGGAACATATGGCCCAGCAGGCAGAAGAGGCCCGCCCAGTACATACCATAGACAACCAGGTCCTCTCCCCAAAAACCGGGGGCATAGCCGCCGATCACAAACATGCCCACCCAAACGGCCAGGACGGCCTTGAGCACATCGGTGAGGATGACCACAGCGGTGAGGGGGCCGCCGAAGGTACGATAAAAATTGGTCAAACCTGCGTTGCCGCTGCCATGGCTGCGGACATCATCCCGCAGGATATACTTGGAGACGATGACCGCACCGTTGAAGCAGCCCAGGAAGTAGGCTGCCACAGCGATGACCGCAACGCGGAAGAAAAACTCCGTCATGGATCAGTTCTCCTTATCTCCTCGCTGACGAACGGTCAGGCGGATGGGGGTACCCTCCAGACCGAAGGTGTTTCGGATCTGATTCTCGATATAACGCTGATAGGAGAAGTGGAAAAGCTGGGCTTCGTTGCAGAAGCAGACGAAGTGAGGAGGCCGGGTGCTGGCCTGGGTCATGTAGAAGATCTTCAGGCGGCGGCCCTTGTCGGAGGGAGGCTGGACACGGGCGGTGGCATCGGCCAGGAGAGAGTTGAGCATACCGGTGGTGATGCGGGTAGAGGCCTGCTCGTCCACATACTTGATGAGCTGGAAGAGACGGGGGACTCTCTGGCCGGTCATGGCAGAGATGAAGACGATGGGGGCGTAGGTCATGTAGGCCAGATCCTGGCGGATCTTCTCCCGCATCTTGTCCATGGTCTTGTCGTCCTTCTCGATGGCATCCCACTTGTTCACCACGATGATGCAGGCCTTGCCGGCCTCGTGGGCCATGCCGGCCACCTTGGTGTCCTGCTCGGTGACACCCTCGTTGGCATCGATCATAATGAGACACACGTCGGCCCGCTCGATGGCCATGGCAGCACGGAGGACAGAGAACTTCTCGATCTCGTCGTGGACCTTGGACTTCTTGCGCATACCGGCGGTGTCGATGAAGATGAACTTGCCCACTTCGTTCTCGAAGTAGCTGTCCACGGCATCACGGGTGGTGCCGGCCATGTTGGAGACGATGACCCGCTCCTCACCCAGGATACGGTTGATGAGGGAGGACTTGCCCACATTGGGCTTGCCGATGACGGCGACTTTCACCACATCGGGCTCTTCCTCCACCTCTTCCTCCTCGGGGAAGTGCTCCAGGCAGGCATCCAGCAGGTCGCCGGTGCCGTGGCCGTGGACGGCGGAGACCGGGATGGGATCACCCAGACCCAGGTTGTAGAACTCGTAAATATCAGGGTTGGTCATGCCCACCTGGTCCATCTTGTTGACAGCCAGGATGACGGGCTTCCGGGCCCGCAGAAGCATATTGGCCACGTCCTGGTCGGCGGCGGTGAGACCGGTCTTGATGTCGCAGACAAAGACGATGACGTTGGCATGGGAGATGGCGATCTCAGCCTGCTTGCGCATGAAAGCCAGGATCTCGGTGGTGGTACCGGGTTCGATACCGCCGGTGTCCACGATATCAAAGGTACGGCCGCACCATTCGCACTCGGCGTAGAGGCGGTCACGGGTGACGCCGGGGGTGTCCTCCACGATGGAGATCCGGCGGCCCACCAGCTTGTTGAAGAGCATGGACTTACCCACGTTGGGGCGGCCCACGATGGCGACGAGAGGTTTGGACATGAGTTACCTCCTTATATATAAAATCGGTTGAAATGAAACTTCGATGGTCAGCAGCCAAAGACCGCTTCAAAGAGGTCGAAGCCGTCCTGGGGCACAGGGATGATGGGGACCCCCAGCTGGGCTTCCGCCTCTTCCAGGGTCACGTCGTCCAGGAAGACGGTCTCCCCGTGGCGGAGCATATTCTGGGCGATGAGGACCCGGGTGCCCAGATCCTTGCCCTTGAGCTGGGCGATCAGGTCCTGACCGGTGATGAGCCCGGCCACAGTAACGGTCTCCCCAAAGAAATGATTCACGATGGGGTAGACATGATAATCTAATCTAGTATGACACTTTGCCGCGGCGGTGTCAATGATTTCCCGCAGATAAGGGGCGGCGGCCACGCCGGTGGCAATGGAGAAGGGCTCTACCCAGATGTCCTCGGGGGCTCCCAGGCAGGCTCCGCTGCATTCCACAGACAGGAGCCGGAGCATGCCCACGCCGTTGTCCAGCTGGGTGTACTCCTCGTAGTATTCGTCCTCGGGCAGATCCAGGCCCCCCTGGATGTAGAACTCATCGGAGCACCAGAAGATGCGGCTGTCGTACTTGGCCAGACATTCCCCGGCAAAGGCCTCCACCTGTTTGACCACTCGAGCGGCGGTCTCCACCGTGTAGGGTTCCAGAGGATACAGACCCTCTCGGTGACGGGTGAGGCCCACAGGGACCACGGAGACGCTCTTTACCTGGGGATAGAGGGCGGCCAGCTCCTCCATGCTTCTCTGGAGAACTTCCCCGTCGTTGAGGCCGGGGCAGGCCACAATCTGGCAGTTCATCACGATACCGGCCCGGGCAAAGGTGCCCATGATCTCCATGATCTCCCCGCCCCGTCGGCTCCCCAGCAGGGTCTTGCGGACCTCCGGGTCGGTGGCGTGGACGGAGATGTTGATGGGAGAGATGTGCAGGTCGCAGATCCGCTGGAGCTCCCGCTTGCTCAGGTTAGTGAGGGTGATGTAGTTGCCCAGGAGGAAGGACAGGCGGGCATCGTCATCCTTAAAATATAAGGTATCCCGCATCCCCTTGGGCAGCTGGTCCACGAAGCAGAAGACGCACTTGTTGGCGCAGGAGCGGGCCCGGTCCATCAGGTAGGTCTCAAACTCCAGACCCAGATCCTCCCCCACTTCCTTGGTGAGGGTGACGGTGCGCCGGGTCTCCCCTTCCTGCAGGGTGAGCTCCAGCTCCGGGTCATAGGCATAGTATTTGTAATCCAGCACGTCCACGATGCGATTGCCGTTGATGGCCGTCAGGGTCTCGCCCGGACGGACACCGGCCCGGTGGGCAGGGGAACCGGGGGCAACTATTTTAATGGTAGTGAGGGACATAGGCGTTCCTCCTTTGGGTTTACTTGCAGACAGCGGGCGGATGATATCCGCCCCTACTGATTTTGCTTCTTTTTTTATCCGGGGAGATATCCCCGGATAAAAAAAGAAAGAGGGGCATTCCCCTCTTCTTTTTCCTATTAGTTCTCCTGAACCTGGCCGAACACCTTGCCGTCATAGGTCATGCAGGCCTTGCACAGCCGGTGGGGCAGCCGATATGCACCGCACTTGGGGCAGGTAGCGACTGCGGGAGCTGCCAGCTTCCAGTTTGCACGCCGCTTATCACGTCTCTGCTTAGAGACTTTACTCTTCGGAACCGCCATTTCGAGACACCTCCTTGGTGATACCCTTTCGGGCATGGTTAGTGGTTACTACTCAGTTTTTATTAAGTAGCTGCTCGAGGGCGGCCCATCTGGGATCGACCTGCTTTTTGCACCGGCAGTCCTCCTGATTCAGGTTGGCACCACAGCCGGGACAAAGCCCCTTGCAGTCTTCTGAGCATAAGTGTTTTGTGTCCATATCGAGGATGAAGGCTGTGTAGGCCAAATCACCGATGTCGATCTCGCCATCGTCCAGGAGAACGATCTCTCCGTCTTCCTCTCCCTCCATCTCTTCGGCGAGCATATAGGAAAGGTCCACGGTCTTCTCCCGGCTGAATCTGCCCATACACCGGTCACAGGTGTAGTCGAGCACAGACTTAGCCTGCCCTTCCAGGACCAGAACATCGGCGATGTTCTTCACACGGCCGGTCACGTGGACAGGCTGGGTGATGGGCTGTTCTCCAAAGAAGTCCTCCTGGGTGAGATCAAGAGTAAAATCAAAGGGAACAGAGGCCCCGGGCACATGGATGATCTCTCTAAGATTCAGTCGCATAGCACAATCCTCACATGGTACAGAAAGCATTTTAGCAAAAAAGATTGCGATTGTCAAATACTTTCTTCATTTTTTTCAATTCTGTGATATAATACGGATACCACGGCTTTCGCACCTGTGGTATGCCGTCAATATCGACAGACACTTTATATAGTATACAACGATTTCCCCTCCCTGACAAGTGGCAGGATAGAAAAATAGAGACAAGAAAGGTTGCGTTTTTTATGCGGGAATTTACCATTGGGCAAAATGATGCCGGCCAGAGACTGGACCGGTGGCTGGGCAAAACCCTTCCGGTCCTCCCT
>JAFVUT010000302.1 GCA_017502545.1 Ruminiclostridium sp. | reverse complement strand
TGGAGGGGGTGGTGCGGTTGCCTTCTGCGTTGGCGATGACGACAGCCTCGCCGCCTTCCATAACGGAGACGCAGGAGTTGGTAGTACCCAGGTCGATACCGATGATCTTAGACATAATAAAGTTCCTCCTTATACAGAACAGGTGATGTTGGTTTTAAGATTAAGATAATATATTGAAGTGAAATTATTTACTGAATCAGTTGGCAACCTTGACCATCGCATGACGGATGATCTTGTCGCCGGTCTGGAAGCCGGTCTGGAAGACCTCGGCCACCACGTTCTCCCCCAGGTTCTCATCGTCAGTGTGCATGACGGCGTTGTGCAGGTTGGGGTCGAAGGTCTCGCCCAGGGCGGGGATCTCCTGGATGCCCAGCTTTTCCAGGGTGGTCTTGAACTGGGTCATGATCATCTGGACGCCCTTGGCGTAGGCCTCGTCGGCAGTCTCCTGCTTCAGGGCACGCTCCAGGTTGTCATAGACGGGGAGAAACTCCTTGGCGGTGTCTGCCTTGGCGGTGGTCCAGGCGGTCTCCTTTTCCTTCTGGCTGCGCTTGCGGTAGTTGTCGTACTCGGCCAGCAGGCGGAGGTACTTGTCCTCCTGCTCCCGCAGGGCGGCCTTGTGGGCTTCCTCTGCAGAGGGCTCAGCGGTGGTCTCCTGGACGGTGTCCTCTTCCACCTCTTCCTGGCCCTCGGGCTTGGTCTGGTCCATATCTTTCTTGCTCATGGTTTCTATGTTACTCCTTTTTGATCAGGTTGCTATTCTTCCTCGGTGGGGGCGGGGATCTCTCCCTTGCCGAACATCCGGGACAGGCCGTCGGCAAAGTAGGACAGGCGGGCGGCCAGGTCCGCATAGTCCATGCGGGTGGGGCCTACCACACCGATGACTCCCTGCATCCCGCCGCCGATGTCGTAGCTGGCCATGATGACGCTGGAGTCTTTCAGCTCGTCGGCCAGGTTCTCCGGGCCGATGAGGATCTTCACGTTCTTATCCTGAATGACCGGCAGGTTCAGGTCGCTGCCCATTTCTGCCAGGTAATTCATCAGGGGCTCTGCCTTCTCCAGGCTCTGGTATTCCGGGTGGGCCAGGAGGCTGGGGATGCCTGCCGTGTGGACCACATGGTTTTCCATCTCCTCCAGGACCTCGATGGCGAAGGAGACCACGAGGCTAATGAGACTGTAGGCCTCTTCCCCTGCGTGGGCGGACACCTTTAAGAGCTCGGGGGTAAGCTGGTCCAGGGTCAGACCGGTGAAGGAGGTGTTCAGCAGGGTGCTCAGCAGCTGGAGCTGGGGGGCGGAAACAGGTTCCGACACCCGGAAGAGCTTGTTCTTCACCACCTGGCCGTCGGTCATGAGGACGGCGATGAAGGCGTTTTCCTCCACCATCAGCAGGTCGTACCGGCTGATAACCGACTTCTTGGAGCCGGTGGCCAGGGCGAAGGTGGGGTAGCGGGTGAGCTGGGAGATGATCTTGCCTGCCTCGCTCATCACCTGATCCATCTGGCGGATCTTCAGGTGGAGGGCATCGTTGATCTTCTGGGTCTCCTGGATGGTGAGGCGGTGCTCCTCCATGAGCTCGTTCACATACAGCCGGTACCCCTGGGGGGAGGGGATGCGCCCGGCCGAGGTGTGGGGCTGTTCCAGCAGGCCAAGGCTTTCCAGCTCGGCCATTTCGTTGCGGATGGTGGCCGAGGAGACCTTCAGTCCCGCGCTGGCCACGATGGCCTTGGAGCCCACAGGTTCGGCGGTCTGTATGTAGTTTTCCACCACCGCCCGGAGGATCAGCTTCTTGCGATCCGACAGTTCCATGGGTCACGGCCTCCGTTTCATAGATTTAGCACTCATTCCTCCCGAGTGCTAAAGATAAGATAGCACTTCCCCCACAGAAAGTCAATAGCACAATGATGAATAACCTTTGAACTTTTTCACTTTTTGCGGATTTTGACAGGTTTTCCCCTGAACTTTGCACCCAGACAGGGAGACTGCCAAAAATCCCCTCACCGATAGGCCAAATAATCCAGGAACCGCTGGACCGCCAAAGAGGCCCCCTGCCGGCTGCGCAGGGCCAGGGCAATGTCCCGGTAGGCGGGCACGTCCAGCTCTCTGGCCACCACCCGATAGGGCACCCGTTTCAGGATGAGCCGGTGGAGGAGGCCGATACCCATGCCACTCTCCACCATGGACATGACGGCATAGTCATCCCACAGGGTGAAGTGGACCCTGGGGGACAGTCCATGCTGACGGAAGAGCTGGGATACCTCCCGGTTGTCTCCCTTCTCCAGCAGGATAAAGGGGTCCTGGCAGAGGGCCTCCAGAGGGACCTTCTCCAGGGCGGTCAGGGGATGGCCCTGGGGCAGGATGGCCACCAGGGCATCCCGGGCCAGGAACATGGTCTCCAAGGCCGGGTCGGCAGGCAGCCGGAGGAAGCCGCAGTCCACCCGCCCCTCCAAAATCCATTTCTCGATCTCTCTGTAGTCTCCCAGCAGCAGCTCATAGTCGATGTTAGGGTAGTCCTTCTGAAAGGCCCGAATGATATTGGGCAGCCAGTGGGTGGCCACACTGGAAAAGGTGCCGATGCGGATGAGACCGGCCTGGAGGCCGTTGAGCTCATCCACCTGGGCCTGGAGCTTCTCATACTCTCCGCAGAGGCTCTGGGCAAAGGGCAGGAGCTTGATCCCCTCGGAGGTGAGCTTCACCCCCGCCCGTCCCCGATCCAGGAGGGTGACCTTCCACTCCTGTTCCAGGTCCTGGATCATCCGGCTCACCCCCGACTGGGAATAGTTCAGCAGCTCCGCCGCCCGGGTGAAGCTGCCGTACTCCACCGTCTTTACAAAGGCCAGATATTTCTGCAGGTTCCGATCCATGTTTCTCTCCCCTTTTCATGCTGTTTTCTCATGTATTTCATGCAAAACATTCTCTTTTCGAATTTCATTTCCTATGGTACACTATTCCCGTACCCAACGCAAGACATTAGGAGGTCCCGCCATGCGCTCCCCTCAGTTTATCAAATACATCATTTCCCTTCTGCTCTTCGGCTCCAACGGGGTCTGGGTGGCGGCCATCGCCCTGTCCAGCCAGGAGATCGTCTTTCTCCGGCTTCTCCTGGGTGCGGTGAGCCTCCTGGCCATCTTCGCCCTGACCCGAACGAGGATCACCTTCCATCATTATAAAAAGGACTTCTTCTACCTGGCCCTGTCGGGCTGTGCCCAGGGTGTTTTGTTCCTCTTCCTGTTCAAGGCCTACCAGCTCATCGGGGTCAGCCTGGCCTCCCTGGCCTACTACTGCGGCCCGGTGATCGTCATGATCCTCTCCCCTCTGATCTTCGGGGAGAAGCTCACCCGGGGCAAGGTGACCGGCTTCCTGGTGGTCCTTCTGGGCGTGGCCCTGGTAAACGGCCAGGCCGCTTTGGAGGGCAAGTCCATCCTGGGGTTGGTATGCGCCGGCCTGGCCTCCTTCATGTATGCCGCCCTGGTCATCGCCACCAAGAAGAACGAAAACATCCACGGTCTGGAGAACCCCACCATCCAGCTGGTCTTCAGCCTTCTCACCGTAGGGCTCTACCTGGCCTGCACCCAGGGCTTTGCCATTCAGGTCCAGCCCGGGGACTGGCTCCCCATTCTGATCCTGGGTCTGGCCAACACCGGCCTGGGCTGTTACCTGTACTATACCGCCATCGGACAGCTCCCCGCCCAGCAGGTGGCCCTCTTCGGCTATCTGGAGCCCCTGTCCTCGGTGTTCTACTCTGCCGTCTTCCTTCACGAGGTCCTCTCCCCCGTCCAGATCTTCGGCGGCCTGCTCATCGTGGGCGGTGCCTTCTTCGGAGAGCTTTACAAGGGCAAAAAATCTGTGGTACAATGACCCAAACAAAGGAGGGACCCCCCTATGGAATTCATCACCGCTCGCCCCGAGCATTTAGAGGATATGTGGCGCATCACCCTGGATGCCAAAGCCCAGCTGAAGGGCCTGGGTCTGGACCAGTGGCAGAAGGGCTATCCCTCCCGGGAGGTCTGGCAGCAGGACTTCGTGGACGAGACCGGCCTGCTGGCTGTAGAGGACGGCAAGGTCCTGGCGGCCTGCGCCTACCTCACCACCCACGACCCCTCCTACACCACCATTGACGGAGCCTGGCTCACCGGGGATATCCGGGCCTACGGCTCTCTCCACCGGGTGTGCGTGGCAGACCAGGCCAAGGGACAGGGTGTGGTCGGAAAACTCTTCGCCCACGCCTGCCAAATGGCCAGGGATGCCGGTCTGCCCTCCGTCCGCATCGACACTCATCCAGGGAACGTCCCCATGGCCCGTGCCCTGGAGAAGGCCGGGTTCGTCCGCTGCGGCACCATTATCTTAAAGGGCGGCGCCGAGGACGGCGACCTGCGGGTGGCTTACGAAAAACTGCTGTAAACACACCAAAACCCCGGAACCTGATGGTTCCGGGGTTTTCAAATTCATTGCTCTGCAAAGGTGCCCGTCATGTAGTTGATAAACTGCTGGGCGGTCCGTCCGGACACCCCCCCGTGGCGGAGCTCCCACTTGTTGGCCTCGGCCAGGATGGTCTCCTCCGGCACCTCCAGGCCGTTCCGCTGGGCCAGCTCCAGAACGATGTTCTTGAACTGCTTGTGGTTGGGAGCGGAGTAGTGGATGCGGGTGCCGAACCGGGCGGACAGGGAGAGTTTCTCCTCCAGGGTGTCCGACCGGTGGATGTCGTTCTCGTGCTCCATGTCCCCCCGGTCCTTCCATGTCTCCCGGATGAGGTTCCGGCGGTTGGAGGTGGCGTAGAGGAGGATGTTGTCCGGCTTAGTCTCCACGCCGCCCTCGATGACGGCCTTCAGGAACTTATACTCCACCTCGTTCTCCTCAAAGGACAGGTCGTCGATGAAGATGATGAACCGGTAGTTGCGGTTCTTCACCATGGCAATGACGGCGGACAGATCCCGGAACTGGTGCTTGTAGATCTCGATCATGCGCAGGCCCTGGTCGTAGTACTCGTTGATGAGGGCCTTGACGCTGGAGGACTTGCCGGTGCCGGCATCGCCGTACAGCAGAGCGTTGTTGGCGGAGCGCCCGGCCAGGAAGGCCTCGGTGTTGCCCCGCAGCTGGGCCTTCTCGGCCTCGTAGCCCACCAGGTCGTCCAGCATGACCTTGTCGGTGTTGTAGATGGGCATGAGCTCCACCCCGCCCGGGCCGGACTTGATGCGGAAGGCCTTGTTCAGGCCGATGAGGCCCACGCCGTAGAGGCGGTAGTGCTCGGTGACCAGCCGGAAGAATTCCTCCGGGTCGGCGGCGGCATTCAGACGGCGGCTCAGGTCCCGGACCTTCTCGCTGACGTTCTTGTTGTACCGCCGCTCATGCTTGGAGATGGAGACATAGCTGCACAGGGTGGTGAAGCAGTCGATCCCCAGGTCCTTCTCAATAAAAGAGAAATCATAGTGGAAGAGCTTCTGGAAGACGGCAAAATCCCCCTTGGCGAAGTGGTTCACGGAGCCCTCCTGCTCCCCCACACGCTCGGAGATGAGGGAGAAGGAGTTCTCGTTGGTACACAGCAGGAAGGTCAGGTAGTTCTGCCACAGGTTGTCGTTGAAGCCGTACTCGGTGGCCAGGTCCAGCAGAGCCTTCACCTGGTCGTAGATCCCCCGAATGAGGGCCTGACGGGGCTTGGCGTTGCTCTTCCAGTCCTGGAAGCACTGGGTGAGCTTGACCAGAATGCAGTCCTCCCCCAGGTCTCCGTAGAGGAGCAGTCGGGATGTTAATTGGTCCATATCGTTTCTCCTTCTGTCTCACAGAGTTCCGCCGCCCGCAGGCGGCGGAAAAAAGTCCAATTCGTTTTTCTCCCGGCTCCGCCGGGGGAAAAACTCTTCTCAGCTCGCAAGTGTGCGAGCCGGCCGCCAAAGGCGGTCGGCTCGTGCATGCAGTCGAGCTGCAAACCTTCACTTTTGAAACGGGGAACGAACCCTTAGGCGGCGCTGCACCCCCGTACACATGCTTTCGAAGCGGGGAACTCTTTGAAGCCCCGTTTCAAAAGTCTTACTCGACCACGACTCTCCAGCCGAAGGGATCCTCCAGCTTGCCCAGCTGGATGCCGGTGACGGTGTCGTAGATCTTCTGGCTGACGGGGCCGATCTCGCCGCCGCCGATGACCATCACGTCATCCTTGTAGCTCAGCTTGCCCACGGGGGAGATGACGGCAGCGGTACCGGTGCCGAAGCACTCCTCCAGCTTGCCGGACTTCTGGGCCTCCAGCAGCTCGTCCACGGAGATCTTCCGCTCTTCCACGTCCATGCCCCAGCTGCGGCAGAGCTCCAGAACGGAGTTGCGGGTGATGCCGGGGAGGATGGAGCCGTTGAGCATGGGGGTGACGATCTTGCCGTCGATCTTGAAGAAGATGTTCATGGCGCCCACTTCTTCGATGTACTTGCGCTCCACGCCGTCCAGCCACAGGACCTGGGAGTAGCCGCCGTCGTGGGCCTTCACCTGGGCGGCCAGGGAGGCAGCGTAGTTGCCGCCGGTCTTGGCATAACCCATGCCGCCCTTGACAGCACGGACGTAGTCGTCCTCGATCCAGATGCCCACAGGGGCCAGACCGGACTCGTAGTAAGCGCCGGAGGGAGACAGGATGATCATGAACAGGAAGGTGTCAGACACGTCCACGCCCAGGAAGGGCTCGGTGGCGATGATGAAGGGACGGATGTACAGGGAGGTGCCGGGCTCGGTGGGGATCCAGTCCTCGTCCACCTTGACGATGGCCTTGACGGCCTGGACGAAATCCTCCACAGGCAGCCGGGGGATGCACAGACGGTCGTTGGTGTCGTTGGTGCGCTTGCCGTTCATGTCGGGGCGGAAGAGGAGGGTCTCACCGCCCACACCCTTATAGGCCTTCAGGCCCTCGAACATCTCCTGGCCGTAGTGGTAGACCATGGCGGCGGGAGACAGGGTGATGTCCTGGAAGGGGACGATCCGGGGATCGTGCCAGCCCTTGCCGTTGGTGTAGTTCATGATGAACATATGATCGGTGAAGATCTTGCCGAAGCCCAGCTTGCCGGTGGGCTTCTCCTTGGGGGTAGTAGTTCTCTCAATTTTAATATCCAGCATGGTATATCGTCCTTTCATAGTCGGTTGTTTCTCTCTTACACCCTAACCTCTCCCTCCGGGAGAGGTGGATTCGCCCGCAGGGCGAAGACGGAGAGGGCGGATTCGTTAGGATATGGCTGAATCGTCAGAGATTCGCCCTCTCAGTCACCTTCGGTGACAGCTCTCCCAAAGGGAGAGCTTATTGACATTATCTCAGAAATCCAGAATTGCGCCCTTATCGGCAGAGCTGACCATCTTGGCGTATCTTGCCAGATAACCGGTCTTGACCTTGGGCTCGGGGCAGACCCAGGCGGCACGGCGGGCGGCCAGTTCCTCGTCGCTGACCTTCATGGAGATGGTGTGCTCGGGGATGTTGATGGAGATGATGTCACCCTCCTGGACCAGGCCGATGTTGCCGCCGCTGGCTGCCTCGGGGGAGACATGGCCGATGGAGGCACCGCGGGTAGCACCGGAGAAGCGGCCGTCAGTGATGAGGGCCACGTCCTTGTCCAGGCCCATGCCTGCGATGGCGGAGGTGGGGTTGAGCATCTCACGCATACCGGGGCCGCCCTTGGGGCCTTCGTAGCGAATGATGACCACGTCACCGGCCACGATCTTGCCGGCGTAGATGGCGGCGATGCAGTCCTCCTCGTTGTCGAAGACCCGTGCGGGACCTTCGTGGACCATCATCTCGGGGGCCACAGCGGCCTGCTTGACCACGCAGCCGTCGGGGGCCAGGTTGCCCTTCAGAACGGCGATGCCGCCGGTGGGGGTGTAGGGGTTCTCGATGGGTCGAATGACCTCGGGGTTGCGGTTGACCACGTTCTCCAGGTTCTCGGCGATGGTCTTGCCGGTACAGGTGATGAGGGAGGTATCCAGCAGGCCCTTCTTGGTCAGCTCCTTCATGACCGCATACACGCCGCCGGCACGGTCCAGGTCCTCCATGTAGGTAAAGCCTGCAGGAGCCAGGTGGCACAGGTTGGGGGTCCGGGCAGAGATCTCGTTGGACATATCGAAGGAGATCTCCACGCCGCACTCGTGGGCGATGGCGGGCAGGTGGAGCATGGTGTTGGTGGAGCAGCCCAGAGCCATGTCAACGGCCTCTGCGTTGTGGAAGGCGGCAGCGGTCATGATGTCACGGGGCTTGATGTCCTTTTCCACCAGCTCCATGATCTTCATACCGGCGTGCTTGGCCAGGCGCAGACGGGCGGAGTAGACGGCGGGGATGGTGCCGTTGCCTGCCAGGGCCATGCCGATGGCCTCGGTGAGGCAGTTCATGGAGTTGGCGGTGTACATACCGGAGCAGGAGCCGCAGGTGGGGCAGGCGTTGTTCTCATACTCTTCCAGACCGGCCTCGTCCAGCTTACCTGCGTAGTAAGCGCCCACAGCCTCGAACATATGGGACAGGCAGGTGCGGCTGCCGTCGTTCATGGTGCCGGCCAGCATGGGGCCGCCGGAGACGAAGATGGTGGGGACGTTCACACGGGCGGCAGCCATCAGCAGACCGGGCACGTTCTTGTCGCAGTTGGGGATCATCACCAGGCCGTCGAACTGGTGGGCCTGGGCCATGGCCTCGGTGGAGTCGGCGATGAGGTCGCGGGTGACCAGGGAGTACTTCATGCCGGAGTGGCCCATGGCGATGCCGTCGCAGACGGCGATGGCGGGGAACTCCACGGGGGTGCCGCCGGCGGCACGGATGCCGGCCTTGACGGCCTCGGCGATCTTGTCCAGGTTCATGTGGCCGGGGACGATCTCATTGTAAGAGCAGACCACGCCGATGAGGGGCTTTTCCAGCTCTTCCTTGGTGTAGCCCAGGGCGTAGAGCAGGGAGCGGTTGGGGGCGGCAGGCTTGCCCTTCTTCAAAATATCGGAACGCATAGCGGTGTCCTCCTAGAAAATATTTATGAGTGAGTCGTATGACTACACTTGAAATGTCTGACAACATATTATATGATAGGGGTAACAATGTCAAGAGGATTCTGCCAACCCAGGCAGGAACCGGGAGGAAATCATGCCGAAGAAAAGTCTGGCTCAGCAGACGGCTGAGCGTCTGTATACCATGATCGCCGTGGAGCATCAAATGTCTCCCGGGGACAAACTCCCCAACGAGGTCCATCTGGCTCAGGAGCTGGGGGTGAGCCGCACCACCCTCCGGGAGGCCCTTCACACCCTGGTCAGCCAGGGACTGCTGGAGGTCCGCCGGGGCCGGGGGACCTTCGTCTCCCAGGAGGCCGACCACATCAACGACTACGGCTTCTCCGATCTGGAAACCGTTCGGGGCCAGCTGAAGGATCTCTTCGAGCTCCGCCGGATCTTCGAGCCCTCCGCCGCCCGGCTGGCCTGCCAGCGGGCCACCCCGGAGGAGATGTCCGACATCTTGGCCAAGGGGGAGGCGGTGGACCGGTGCATCCGGGCAGGGCTGGACCGGACCCAGGCCGACCGGGACTTCCACGCCGCCATCGTCCGGGCCACCCACAACGAGTACATGATGCGGCTGCTGCCCATGATCAACCAGGCGGTGGCCTCCGCCGTGGAGAACGGGGAGCAGAAGGAGCAGCTGGCCGAGGACACCCGCCGGGACCACGCCCTCATCATGGACTTTTTCCAAAAACGGGATGCCCTGGGGGCGGAGCACGCCATGGCCATCCACATGCACCACTCCATCGACGTGATGGGACTTGAATAAGATTTTCGGAATCGGCAAACCCTTGACACCCCACCTCTCCTGTGCAATACTAAAAGCATCACCGGAAAGGAGGCCTCTTATGAAACACGTGACCGCATTTCTTATGACCCTTTTCCTGCTCTTCTCCTGCACCGCCTGCGGCGGGGAGGACACCCTCATCGGCACCTGGGAGGGACCCCTTGAGGTCTCTGTTCTGGGCGAAAGTGTCCAGGAACCCGGAACCACCACCGAAACCATCCGATTCACCTTCTCGGAGGATGGCACCGGGTCCATGGAGATCACTTCCGACTTGATCCTGGCCGAGATGCCCTATCAATCCTTCCAGTATACCACCGATGCAGAACAGCTGACCCTCACTTTGGATAACGGACAGACCATGGAATTCACCTACCACCTGGACGGCGACACCCTGAGTCTGGACGGCCGGGCCGACCTGACCCTGACCCGAACGGAATAAGCATCAAAAAACGGATGTTTCCTTAGGAAACATCCGTTTTTTCTATCCTCGAAGAGTTCCGCTGTCCACAGACAGCGGAATCAAATCCAATCGGTTTTTTCGGTGGCTCTGCTGCCGAAAAAACTCTTCTCGGCACGAGAGTGCACGACTTGTCGGGCGCGGGTCGTGCCGCAAGCCCTCACTTTATGGAGCCCAGCGAAGCGGGTCCATAAAGTCTTAAATGAATATGTTTACAACACCGATCACTGCGCCGATGACCGCGCCCAGATTCACGATGGCCTGGAGCTCGTTCTTCATGACAGACAGGACCAGGTCCTCCAGCTCCCGGGCATCCATGGCGTTGATCTTGTCCTCCACCACGGCCTGCACATCCAGGGTGCCCAGAACAGACTGGAGGTTGTTCTCCAGCACATGGCCCACCACAGTCTCCAGCAGCCCCCGCAGGGACTCCTCGGGGATGCCCAGGTCATCCAGGTTGTCCCGGATGGGCTTGTCCATCATGGCATCCAGCTCCTCCCTCACCATGGGGACCACCAGGTCGGGGCCCTTCTCCTCCAGGTAGCGGCTCACCCCGTCGCTGAGCTTCAGCATCAGGTTGTCCAGCATACCGGCCCCCAGGAACATGGCGATCATGGGGCTGTTGAAGAGGTCACCGAAGGAGGCCTGGGCCACCTCGTTCACCACAGCGTTCATATCCACCTTCTTGAGGCTCTCCAGGATCTTCCCGCCGATGACCTGGCTGATCTCGTCGGTGACGGCACCGTCCCCGGGGACCAGTTCAGACAGGGGAGCGGACTGCTCGGTGAGGGCATCCTGGATGCTGTCCACCAGCTTCTCCTTCAGGCTGCTGTCAGACAGGCGGGCGGTCATGTCCTCCTGGGTCAGAAGGGTGCCGCTGACCGCCCGGCCCACGGCGGCCGCGATCCGGGGCTGGTTCTTGGGGATGACACCGGGGGTGAAGGGCACCCGCCAGGAGCCGATGCGCAGCTCCTTCCGGGGGCGGAAGAGCATCTTGATGGCGATGTAGTTGGTGCAGTAGCCGATAAGGGCACACAGGGCGATGGGTAAAATAATGTGAAGCAGATCCATGGGGTTTCCTCGATTCCAGTCGAACTATGTATTGTATTCATTGTACACCTTTTGGGCGAAGTTGCAACCCCCAACAAAAAAGGACTCTCCCGTTGGGAGAGTCCTTTTTATATCCTCGAAGAGTTCCGCTGTCCGCAGACAGCGGAAAAAGGTCAAATGTGTTTTTCCGGTGGCTTCGCCGCCGGAAAAACTCTTCTCGGCCCCCAGTGTGCCCGAAGGGCGCGCACAGGGGCCGCAATCCCCCACTTTTGGGATGTGGCGCTTGCCTGAAGGTAGCCTTCCTCCCCCGTTCGCTGTCTTACCGAACGAAGGATTGACCCGAAGGCACATCCCAAAAGTCTTTCATTAGTTGGATGCGGTGTCAGGATCTGCGTCGTCGCCCCACAGCATGTTCTTACGCAGCTCGGCGCCGACGGTCTCCATCTGATGCTTTGCCAGGATGGAACGCTTGGAGTTGAAGAAGGTACGGCCGTTCTTGTTCTCTGCGATCCACTTGCCTGCGAAGGTGCCGTCCTGGATGTCGTTCAGAACTGCCTTCATGTTGGCCTTGGTCTGCTCGTAGGGCAGGATGCGGGTGCCGGAAACGTACTCGCCGTACTCAGCGGTGTCGGAGATGGAGTAGTTCATCATGGCAACGCCACCCTTGTTGATCAGGTCGATGATCAGCTTCATCTCGTGGATGCACTCGAAGTAAGCGTTCTCGGGCTCGTAGCCGGCTTCCACCAGAGTCTCGAAGCCCAGCTTCATCAGCTCCACCACGCCGCCGCACAGGACTGCCTGCTCACCGAACAGGTCGGTCTCGGTCTCGTCGTTGAAGGTGGTCTCCATGATGCCGGCACGGGCGCCGCCGATGCCTGCGATATAAGCCAGGCCGATGTCATAGGCCTTGCCGGTGGCATTCTGCTCCACAGCGATCAGGGAAGGAACGCCCTTGCCTGCCACGTACTGGGAACGGACGGTGTGGCCGGGGCCCTTGGGAGCAGCCATGAACACGTCCACGTCTGCGGGGGGCTTGATC
>JAFVUT010000301.1 GCA_017502545.1 Ruminiclostridium sp. | reverse complement strand
TGTAGGCGTCGTCCAGGATGGTGACCTCCCCCTTGCGGACCACGTTCATCCGCATCTTGGTGGGGACAAAGGCCCGGATGCCCTCGGCCAGTTCTTCCCCGGTGAGGCCGAACCACTCGCCGATGGCGCAGGCCATGAGGACGGGGTAGATCATGTGATTGCCCAGGGCGGGCACGGTGACGGTGAACTCCGTCTTGGGGGTCTTCACGGTGCACTCCATGCCCTTGGCCCCCAGCTGGCTGATGTTGCTGGCCTGATAAGGAGGCTGACCCACGGCGCCGCACAGGACGGTCTTGGGGGTGACCTTGCCGTCCAGGGAGCGGAGCATGGGGTCATCTCCGCTGAGAACGGCCAGACCATCGGCAGTCATGTAGTTGAAGATCTCGCTCTTGGCCTTGAGGATGTTCTCACGGCTGCCCAGGTTCTCAATGTGGGCGTCGCCGATGTTGGTGATGACCGCCACATCGGGGACCACGATCCTGGTGAGATAGTCGATCTCCCCCAGGGCGCTCATGCCCATTTCCAGCACGCAGATCTCGTCCTTGGGGGTCAGGCGGAAGAGGGTCAGGGGCAGGCCCAGCTCATTGTTGAAGTTGCCCTCGGTCTTCAGGACCCGGAACTTCTGACCCAGAACGGCGGCGATCATGTCCTTGGTGGTGGTCTTGCCCACACTGCCGGTGACGCCGATGACCGGGATATCGAACTTGGCCTTGTAGGCCCTGGCCACATGGCCCACGGCCTCTAAGGTACTGGGGACCTGGATGTAAAACCTGCCGGGGACATATTCTCCGGGGTCGTCCTCCACCAGGCAGCCGGCGGCGCCGTTGGCCATGGCAGAGGAGATGTACCGATGGCCGTCGGTCTGCTCGCCCCGGAGGGCCACGAAGAGGGCCCCGGTATCCACGGCACGGCTGTCCAGCTCCACGGCGGTGATGACCGCCTCCAGATCCTGATTTTCAGGGCTTCCTAAGAGGGTCCCGCCGGTGGCGGCGAGAAGCTCCCGTACTCGCATAGGTTCCATAACGTTTCTCCAATTTTGATTGGTTTATTTCTTTCTGGCCTGCAGAGACAGGTCGATGATCTTCTGGCACAGCTCCCCGTAGCCGATGCCCACGGCAGCGGCCTCCTGGGGGACCAGGCTGGTGGGAGTCATACCCGGCAGGGTGTTGATCTCCAGGAACCAGGGGGTGCCCGCCTCATCCACGATGAAGTCGGCCCGGGAGTAGACCTCCAGGCCCAGGGCGTGGTAGACGGTGAGGGCGGCCTGACCCAGTCTCTTCTCCCATTGGGCAGGGATGGGGGCGGGGCAGATCTCCTCGGCGGCACCGGGCTGGTACTTGTTGGCGTAGTCGTAAAAGCCCTCCTTGGGGATGATCTCGATGGAGGGCAGGGCGGTGTCGCCCAGGATGCCCACCTGGATCTCCCGACCGGAGACGTACTGCTCCAGGACGCAGCGGCCGCCGAACTTGAGGCCCTCGATGAGGGCGGCGTGGAGCTCCTTCTTGGTGTGGGCAATGGCCACGCCGATGGAGGAGCCGCTGTCCACAGGCTTGATGACGCAGGGAACGGGGGTGGTGCTGGTGAGCCGGTCCACGTCCTTTTCGGTGTAGTCGGTGCGGACCCACTTGGGGGTGGGCACATCCAGACCGGCAATGAGGCGCTTGGTCAGGTCCTTGTCCATGGCGATGCCCGAGGGCAGGGACCCGGCCCCGGTGTAGGGGATGCCCAGCACGTCAAAGGCGGCCTGGACCCTGCCGTCCTCGCCGCAGGCCCCGTGGAGGGCCAGGAAGACGATATCCGCCATCTGGCAGAGGGGGATGACATCCCTGCCGAAGAGACTGGGGGACTGCCACTTCCGGGCGGCGGCGATGGCCTCCAGGTCGGGCTCGGCCCGGTCCACCTTCTTGCCGGCATCGGAGACGGGCTGGTCGAAAAAGCCCTCCAGAGGACCGGTGTAGTCCTCCAGACCAAAGTACATATCCACAAGAGCTGCCCGGTGGCCCAGGGTGCGCAGGGCTTCGGTGATCATGGTGCCCGAGGAGAGGGAGACATTCCGCTCCGGGCTGAGACCGCCGGCCAGTACAACGATTTTCATAGTCGAAAGGACCTCCTTTCAAGGTACCTGTCGAAAAAGGCAAAGCCTTTTCCGACAATGGGGATCGCGGCCTGCTGCGCGCGCCCTGCGGGCACACTGACAGGCCGAGCAGTGTTTTTCGGCACGCGCCTGTCGCGCCGAAAAACCAACTGAACTTCATTTCGCCGCTGCGGCGGCGAAACTCTTCGAGGCGCTTGATGCTCTGCCGTTCCCTGATGGAAACAGCTTGACGTACGCTCAAAAAAGAGCATACAACCGCATTTTGAGAATTATACCACATCTAATATAAAAACTCAACCAAAAGCCGGGGATTTGGTGGGGGTGGGGAGAAAAAAAGCCCCCGTTTTCGGGGGACACGTCAGGACAAAGCATCACGCCATGAGCCTCCCTCTCAGAGGGAGGTGGCAGCGGCTCTGCCGCTGACGGAGGGAGTCTTCCGCTGGCTCCCCCAGTCAGCTTCGCTGACAGCCCCCTCCCGGAGGGGGCCTTGCCACGATCGAAAGGATATTTGTAGGGGCCGATGCCCTCATCGGCCCAACCACCCGAAGGGTTTGACCCACGTTGGCGGGCGATTCGTGAATCGCCCCTACGACAATGGTGCGTTACAGGAAACCCCTTGGGTGCTTGTTCTGTCCGGCGTGGGCAAGGCCCTTCAGAGAGCCGGGCGGATGAGGGCATCCGCCCCTACGGGCAGAGTGCCGCAAACACACGGGATCAGAGATCGTGCCGTCCGGGGATACAGGGCCTGAAAATAAAAAATGAGCACGCTGGATATCACAGCGTGCTCATTCGTGTTTCCCTGTTGGGATGCCGAGCTGTTAATTAGTCGACGAAGCCCAGAGCCTTGGGATCGGTCTCGCAAGCGTCCTCGCAGCCGCCGCAGTCGATGCACTCGGAAGTGACGATGCAGACTTCCTTGCCGTCAACGGTGCCTTCGATGATAGCGCCGGTGGGGCACTCGTCGATGCACTTCTTGCAGAAGGTGCACAGTTCAGCGTTAATTGCATATGCCATGGGTAGGTACCTCCATATAAGTATTTTTCTTGGCACATATGATTGTACCACAACTTTTCAAAAATGCAATTCCTAAATCATAAATTTTTGCGGATAATTTCACAGAAATTGGACAAAATCGGAATGCCCCTTGATAGGATTCCGCCAAAGGCCGGGGATTCCGCTGCAGCGGGCAAAAGTTAGCGACAAGCAAACTGCATAACAGTCAAGACAGGGTAAAAACCCCCATATATTGTGGTTTTTTCACCCGGAAAGGTGGTCAAGCACCATGTCAGAAGCCAATCGGACCCAGGAAGTTCTGGGCAGCATCACCCCCAGTCTGGAGGGAGCCCCCTCCACCCTCACCCACGAAAACCGACACAAATCCGTCATTTCGGAGCCCCGGACCCAGACCACCGCCCGAGAGGAGGGATCCCCATCCAAACCGTGACCTTCACCCCCCTGGCCCGGGCCGGGCTGGCCTCTGCCGGGGCCTTCGCCCAGAGCCTGGGCCACCACCATGTGGGCAGCGAACACCTTCTCCTGGGCCTCCTCCGCCATCCCCGGTCGGGGGCCTGTCAGTTCCTGACCGGCCAGGGCCTCACCCTGGTTACCGTCCGGCAGGCCCTCATCCGGTCCTTGGGGACGGGGTCTCCCCTCCCCCTGGCAAGGCCCCTCACCCCCAACCTCCGCCGGGTCCTGGAGGATGCCGTAAAGGAAAGCCGCTGCCTGGGCCACGGACAGGTGGGGTCCCGGCACCTTCTGGCCGCTCTTCTCTCCCGGACCTGCGGTGCCCGGCAGCTTCTCCTTCAGATGGGCCGGGAGCCCCAGGTCCTCCTCCGGGAGGTCCGGGCCTCCTTCGGCGGGGAGCGGGGGGCCTTTGGCCGGAAGGGGGATCAGGAGTACACCCCGCCCCCCTCTGCCGTGTCCACCCGCCTCCTGGACCAGCACACCCGGGACATGGTGGCCCAGGCCAGCCGGGGGAGCTATGACCCGGTGACCGGCCGGGAGGAGGAGATCCGCCGGGTGATCCAGATCCTCATCCGCCGGTCCAAGAACAACCCCCTCCTGCTGGGGGAGCCCGGGGTGGGCAAGACCGCCGTGGCCGAGGGCCTGGCCCAGAGGATGGCGGCGGGGCAGGTCCCCGACCAGCTCCAGTCCAAGCGGCTCCTGGCCCTGGACCTGCCCTCGGTGGTGGCCGGGACCAAGTACCGGGGGGAGTTTGAGGAGCGGATGAAAAACATATTGAACGAGGTCCACCGGGCGGGGAACGTGATCCTTTTCCTGGACGAGCTCCACACGGTCATCGGGGCGGGGAGCGCAGAGGGGGCCATCGACGCGGCCAACCTCATCAAGCCCGCCCTGGCCCGGGGA
>JAFVUT010000023.1 GCA_017502545.1 Ruminiclostridium sp. | reverse complement strand
GCCAGCTCGTCGATGACCAGAAAGCCCATGTTGTGGCGGGTCCAGTCATACTTGGGGCCGGGGTTGCCCAGGCCCACCACCAGCCACTCCACGGGGCCGGGTCGTTTGGAAAAAAACATAGCGAAATACCTCGTTAGATACTAAGAAGGCGGAGCATTGCTCCGCCTTCTGTGAGAACGAAAGGATCTGAACTTACACGAACAGACGGGACACGGAGGTCTCGTGGTAGATGAAGCTCATTGCATCAGCCAGCATGGGGGCAGCGGAAAGATACTTGATCTTATCACACTTCTGGCCTTCCTTGGGAGGAATGGTGTCGAGGAAGAGAACTTCCTTGATGACACTCTCTTCAATGCGGCCGATGGCGGGGCCGGACAGGACGCCGTGGGAAGCGCAGGCGTACACTTCGGTGGCGCCGCCGATGTCCACCAGAGCCTTGGCTGCGCCGCACAGGGAGCCTGCGGTGTCCACCATGTCGTCCAGCAGGATGACCCGCTTGCCCTTGACATCGCCGATGATGCTCATGACCTCGGACTCGTTGGCCTTCTGACGGCGCTTGTCCACGATGGCCATGTTCATGTGCAGCTTCTGAGCGAAGGCACGGGCACGGGCCACGGAGCCAACGTCGGGGGAGACCACCATGGTGTTCTCGGTGTCGTCACCGAAACGCTTGGTGAAGTAGTCCACGAACAGGGGGCTGCCCAGCAGGTTATCCACGGGGATATCGAAGAAGCCCTGGATCTGGTTTGCGTGGAGATCCATGGTCAGCACCCGGTCAGCGCCTGCGGTGGTGAGCATATTGGCCACCAGCTTAGCGGAGATGGGATCGCGGGGCTTGGCCTTGCGGTCCTGACGGGCATAGCCGAAGTAGGGGATCACAGCGGTGATGCGGCCTGCGGAGGCCCGCTTCATTGCATCGATCATGACCAGCAGCTCCATCAGGTTGTCGTTGACGGGAGCGCAGGTGGACTGGATCAGGAACACGTCAGCGCCGCGCACGGTCTCGTAGATGGAGACGGAGCACTCGCCGTCAGCGAAGTTCTTGCACTCGGACTCGCCCAGAGGCATACGCAGCTCCCGGCAGATGGCCTCTGCCAGTGCACGGTTGGAGTTGCCGCAGAAAATCTTCATATTGTTGCCATGTGAGATCATCGTAAACATCCCTCTCTCGATATAGTATTTCTCATTGCCGATCCCTGCCGGAACGCAGGGCATTCTACCATGATCTCATTATAACAAACGAAAACAGGTTTTGCACCTGTTTTCCCGGATAATTTTTCAGAAATGAAAAATATTTTTTAAGAAAGCATGAACATTTATTTCCAGGGAGGAAAAAGAGTTGTCATGGGGGCAAATCCATGCTAAAATACCCCATTGTGAATAAAAACCCGTAAATTGCGGGGAAAATGCCCCGGTTTTTGGCTCCCTTTCAGGAAAATGTGGAAAAGTGCGGGCCGGCCGGGAATCAAAGGAGAAAACAATCATGAAAAAGATCATGCGCAGAGTGCTGGGCGGTGCCCTGTCCCTGGTGATGATGGTGGGTCTGCTGACCGGCTGCTCCGGCGGCACCCAGGACCCCATCCAGGAGGTCATGGGCTATGAGGGCTCCACCGTCCTGTTCACCGTGGACGGCAATGACGTCACCGCTGCCGACTACTTCTTCTGGATGGCCCAGAACGCAGACTATGTGGCAAGCTACTTCACCGGCATGGGCCTGGACATGGACTGGACCAATACCCTGGGTGGCTCCCAGGACATGGACAGCTATGTGAAGGACTCCTCCATGGACACCGCTGTGCTGTACAGCATCGTCAAGGCCAAGGCTGCCGAGTACGGCTATGAGCTGAGCAAGGAGGACGAGGAAGCCTACGAGACCGACCTGGCCAACGCCAAGGAAGAGCTGGGCGGTGAAGAGGAGTATGAGGACTTCCTGCTGTCCATGTGCATCACCGACGAGGGTATGCGCGAGATGAGCACCGTGGGTGTCCTGTATAACCAGATGAAGGACGGCCTGTTCCGTGAGGGCGGCGAGTTTGCAGCCACCCAGGAGGATCTGGCCGCCTACGCCCAGGAGAACGACCTGCTGTGCGCCAAGCACATCCTGCTGATGACCCAGGACATGACCACCGGCGAGGCTCTGTCCGAGGCGGACGCCGCCGCCAAGAAGGCCCAGGCGGAGGACATCCTGGCCCAGCTCCAGGCCATCACCGACCCCGCTGAGCTGGAGAAGAAGTTCGACGAACTGATGAACGAGTACAGCGAGGACACCGGCCTGTCCGCTTACCCCAACGGCTACGTCTTCACCGCCGGTGAGATGGTTGCTGAGTTCGAGGAGGCCACCCGCGCCCTGGAGTTCGGCGGTGTCAGCGGCATCGTGGAGAGCTCCTATGGCTACCACATTATCCTGCGCCTGGATCCGGCAGAGTCTGAGGAAGTGCAGACCCAGTGGCAGGCCACCGAGATGGATGCTCTGGTCCAGCAGTGGACCGAGGAAGCTGTCATCGAGACCACCGAGACCTATGACGGCCTGACCACCGCAGAGTTCTACGCCAACCTGACCGCTTACCGGGAGACCATCCTGCCCGCGGAGGAGGCAGAGGATGCTGCCGCCACCGAGGAGTCCGCTGAGGAGTCCACCGAGGAAGCAGCAGAGTAATATCGTTTCTATGCCCCGGCCCATTTGGGCCGGGGCGTTTCTTTTTGAATAACCCTTTC